>NZ_JACUUB010000012.1 GCF_014859525.1 Marinobacter sp. | reverse complement strand
CATGACCTGACCCCTCACTGATTCAACGTATTGATTTGCGCCGCATGGCGAAGCGTGAAGCTGCCAGCCGCAACAATCTGTTCTTTATGCAGTCCGGAGATCACCTCACGGTAACTGCCCTGTTTCAGGTCGTAATTTGCACCCAGCCCTTTGTCTACCGCACCAAACGTAAATTCCATACGGCGGATCACCTCGTACCCGTCGCCACCATGGTCCGCGTGGTAGTGATGGCGAAACGGATTGGTCGGCGCGTCGGCGCCCAGAATGATATCGGCAGTTAAGACGCCGTCAAGGCCGCCAGCCATGGCCAGGGTGTCGCCGGCAAAGTCGTACGCGACCGTGCTCATGCGACGGCCAACTCGCTCGCCGTCCCGCAATACCACACCGTTATAATTAGGAATCAGGCTGTCGTCGGTCAGCAACACGTAGCGCCCGTCGTCGGCCCGCATTTGGATAACATCCTTCAGCAGCCTTACCTGACCGCTTTCACGGTGCATGATGACCCGGAAGGAAAAATTGGCGGCAACCGCGCCAAGCTCACTGGATTGCTCTATCGGAAAACCCTTAGCATCGGTGCAGAGGTCATTGCCAGAGCCTGGGTTGCTCCCAATGATGACGAGCGCGGCTTCCTGGTTTGCCTCGCCGCCTGCGGGTACTTCAGTGGTACAGGTACGCAGATAGTTCTGCACCTGAGAGACCTGATCAATCGTCACTGTGCCAACCCAAAGGGAGCTGAGTTCAGGGGCGGCTGCCGTAATCGGCACCAGCCAGCGGGCGCCCGACGTGCTCGTGATTTCCAGAGTTTGCTCAAACCTGTTGGGTGCGAAGTCCGCCCGGCGCACACCCAGTGGCAGGCGGCTCTCGGCGGCGGCGCCCACGGGTATTGCCACACCGCTGCCAAGAGGTAACCAGTCCTGCTCCGATACTGGATCGGGGTTGGCGTAGAACAGGCCCGGTTCTCCGCCCAGAAGCTGGAGGGTGGTGGTGTGTGCAACATTCAGCCGATTCCACAACTTTAGGGTCAATTGCTCCAGGGTTGTGCCGTACTCCAGGCGATCAATCTGCGGCAGATCAACCTCCATTGGCCCCCGGTAATCGCTACCGCTTGCACTGAACACCCAGTATGCGGCATCGGGGTCAATCACCGTGCCGGAGGGGATCACCTGCTGCCACTGATCACCCACCAGCCGATAAATCGGCTGGCCTGCATGAGCGGAAGATCCCGCGAAAAAGTCCGAGAAGACCGGCGGGTTGTTTGAATCCACGTGAAAGCCCGTAAGGTTGAATTCGCCAGGCTGCCACCTGATTCTCGGCACCACCGGCTGACCACTGATGGTCAGGGTTGCGTCGGTACCGCCCTCTAACTTTACGAGGTAGGCCCTGTTCGCCTGAATGGCGAACAGGTTATTCATAAACGCCTCGGGCGCGGCTGAAGGAAAATACCGAAGCCAGCCGGGGGAGCTGAGCATCGCATCCGCGTTGGGGTCCTGAATGAAGTCCACCTTGGCACGCTCCGGCAGCCAGGTCCATACACTGCTGATCTGAGCGCCACTGCCGTCTACAAAATCTGCAAACACCTGCGCTGTTGCATCATCGGACGGCGCGACCTTGACATGAATGGCATTCCAGCCCGGCGACAGGCGGATTGACTGGGTGCAATTCAATCCACCGCTGCAACTAACGCCCGCCAGAGCAATGCCCGGAACCGATAACAGCGCCACGGCCAATATGAGGCCCAGTGAATACATCCGCTTTTTCAAAGTCATATTATCGCCCTCTGGGCACTGATTTCTGTTAGATGTTATGAAGGAGAACCGCTTACTCCGGAAGGTTCGGAGGTCGCACCAGAGCCACGTCCTCGTTTCCGGTGACCACCAGAGCAGACAGGACCGGCACATTGATCAGAGAAGGAGTCACCCGCTCTACCGTTGATTCAACCCAGGCAAGTTCCCGCTGTTGACGCTTCTGTTGCAAAAGGATCACATGGATATTGCTGGCCACCTTATCTAGTGGCGTCACGACTTGGTCGCGCGCATCCAGAAGCTTGAGCAGATAGAGCGCATTATTACCCCGCACAACCGGCGCCATCTCGCCAGGGCTTTCCAGGGCCAGAAGGGCCGAGAGCAATGCCGGATCCAGATTCTGGCTCGTAGCGCTGTGCCAGCCGATATCACCACCCACATAGCGGGACCCCTGGTCCTGGGAATATTTCGCGGCCAGCGAACCGAATCCCCTCACGGTATCTGGTTGCGACGTGGCCAGTTCCTGAACACGGCGTGTAAGCTCGGTTACCTGGGTAATCCGGTCGGCGGGGGCAGTGGCAGGCAAGTCAAAACGGATAATTGCAGCGCGTTTCTGAGCGGGTGTGGTGTATCGGCTGATATTCGTCTCGTAGTAACGGCTGATTTCCTGTTCGCTGACTTCTGTGCGGTCCAGCTCCGGGTTCAGTTGTCGGGCGCGCAAACGGGCAATGAGGGCATTCTCCGTGGCCCGCACGACTTCCGGATCCTGCTCATAGCCTAACTCCCTGGCAGCAGCTATTTGAGCCTCCCGCTCAACCAGTTCCCGGAGAAGAAGCTCTTTTGCTTCCATTGAATTAGAGGCTGATTTCCGCTGCCACATGTACTCCTTCAACTGTTCCCCTGTGATGACTGTCCCGCCAATACGGGCTACTGCGTCGCTTGGGAGATAGCTTTCAGAGCTGATTTTGAACAGGTAGAAGCCGGCGCCGGCGAAGACGAGGATCAATATTGATGAATAAATCAGCAGACGTTGCTTTGGCATGGTTGTCTTCAATCCAAAATCGGGACCAGGCATGTTTGCCTTAGTTCGCACCGACTCTATGAAATTAATGACAAATCCGTAATAGTCCGTTTGGGTAGTTTTTGCACTTATTGGCTCCGCTATACTGATTGCCGAGCCGGCAAGGAGGGATGGAGATTGTGAAAATACTGGTGTCAGATGATCACGAGTTGATTAGGGATGGGGTCACCGCCCTTCTGGAGAGGCTGGAGCCCGGTGCAGACATCTTCCAGGCAACAACCGGCGATGAAGCCATTGCCACTGCTGCGGAACATCAGGACCTGGATCTTGCGGTGATTGATCTTTCCTTACCGGGAACCAGCGGTCTTCCGATGGTGTCCCGGCTTTGCGAACTGCTGGCAGATACGCCGGTTCTGGTTCTGTCCGCGTCGGCAGACAGGCATCTTGTCCTTAAAACCATTGAATGCGGCGCCTCCGGCTTTATTTACAAGGCCCTGGGCAACGCGGCGCTGGAAGAAGCTCTGCGGATGGTTCTGGCCGGCGGCGTGTTCATGCCGCCCGTTCGAGAAAGTGAGGACGATGCCCTTTCAACAGTAACCCCCCGACAACGTCAGATTCTTGAGCTTCTGGCCCAGGGAAAATCGAACAAGGAAATCGCGAATACACTCCATATATCCGCGAATACCATCAAGAACCATCTGGCCAAACTGTACGAACATTTTCGGGTTTCCAACCGGACCCAGGCCGTTATGAAAGCACAGGAAATGATATCTGATCTGTAACTCCGGGCGCATCCATTCAGTACTGCGCTGACACTCTCAGAAGGTACCTGGGATCCTGAGCACTCTCGCCGCGAGTGCCCTGTTCGTAGCGACTGGCCAGATTCTGGGCAATGCCTTCAACCAGCCAGTACTGGCCAATCTGTTTAGCAATACGAACATCCAGGCGGTGAGTCGACTTTATTATGGAGGGCGCACCATGCGCGGCGTCACCATTCCACGACATGTCGTCCAGATAATAGTAGACAAGACTGGCATCAAGCTGATGTCCCAGCTTCTGGGATAGCAGCAGGCTCAGGGTCATGTCGGGAACATGGCGCTCTCGGCTGACAAGCCCCGTTTCTATAACGTCGTAACGGTCCTCACTGCGCAGGAAAGAAAACTGGAAGCTGAGCCTGGCATTTTGCCAGGGCTCGGTTTTCAACTGACCTTCAAGACCCCAGGTGTCAACACCCACCCGACCGTCATACCAGACCTCAACTCCGTTTGTCAGATAGCCGGGAAACACTGACACGGTGTCGGTGGTGCTCCGATACTGGTTGTCCAGGCGCTCATAAAACAGGCGCAGATCAACGAGCAGAGCATTATCGAACAGCTTACCTATATAACCGACATCAATGACGTCGAGTTCTTCCGGCTTCAAGCCGCCTTGAGAGAAGGTCAGTTGGGCCAGCACGCCTCCATCATTGAAGTAAAAAGCCTTATTGAAGTATTCCTCGAAGAGTGTGGGTTTGCGTTCAGCGTGGCTGTAGGTCAATCGGAACGTGTGATCCGGCGAGGGAAAATAATTGACACCTACCCGGTAAGAAGCGCCCGTATCGTAAAAATCGCCACGCTCAAGCACACCGCCGATGTTCGCCAGCCACTGATTCGACAGGGGTATGCTTGCCTGGGCAAACACCCGGTAGCTGTTGTCTCTTTTCCAGCGGTCAGACCCGAAAGTTTCGGCGCTTCTGATACTTTCCTGCCGCCCCCCCGCACCCAACACCCAACTCACCGAGCCGGATTCATAATCCCGGTATTGCACCTCCAGGTCATGGCGTTCCTCCTCATAGGTAAACCAACCGGCCTCAATAGCCTGGTCCGGGCGCCCATCGAAGAACAACGGTATTGCCTCAGGCGGCAGACCCGCTATCTCAGACAGCAGGCCAAGATTTACACGGTCATCCTGATTTGAATACTGCCGGTAAAACTGGACGTAGACATCGCGATCAAGATCAAGCGTGCGGGTCCAGCGCAGCCGCTGCCTGTCTGTCCTGGAATCTCGGACGGCACCGGGTTGCGCTATCGGAAGATCCCGATTCACATCGAACTCACCGTAGGTTCCCGACAGATCAATATCCAGTTCGTCGCTGTAACCCAGGCCGACCTGGCCTCGGAAGTTCAAGGTGGCGAACTGCCAGCCGTCATCGCGGCCCCGGTTGCCGTCGGTTTCCTCGAACTTTCCCGTTAACCGGTATTCAACCATGCCATTAGCAGCGCCATACCGTGCCGTCGCTGACCGTGTGTTTCGGGATCCCACACTGCCGCCCACGTAGACACCCGTGCTTGCAACCGGCTTGCGGGTAATAATGTTAATGGTCGAGGTAAATGCATTGTAACCATAGGTTGGCGCCCCGCCGCCTCTGAGCACTTCTATGCGTTCGATGTCTTCAAGCGCAACACCGAGGGTTTGCCAATCGACGGTCAGGAAAGAGCTATACACGGATGCGCCATCCACCATCACCTCAAGGCCTCGCTGCAGCAAATCCGATTGCCCATGATAAGCAACGAGATAGGGACTACCAATGGTAGAGCCAGATACCTGAAACCCCGGCACGAGTCTCAGCAGATCAACGATCTGCGTTGCCCCGGACGCCCGGATCATGTCGCGATCAATCACCGTAACTGACGCTGCCGACCGATTGACGGGCTGCATCATTCTGGAGACCGTGATACCCACTGGCACTTCTGTAAAAAAGTGCGCTTCCGGACCCGGGTCTGTTAACCCCTCTGACTGAACAAGTGCGGGCTTCAAAAGAAAAACGGCTGCGACACTCCAGGCCACTCGGAGTGGACAGGATAACGCACTGCTGATACTGAATGAGGCCTTATTCATGGGTGTCCTCAGAGCTCCCTGCATCGGGCTTGTCAAGCAAAGCCAGAAGCTGCTGGGCTTCATGGCCGAACTGTTGATTGGATCCGGTTTCGAAGGCCTGTCGACATCGATCTACTCTCTGCCGAAGCAATTCAAACTGAAAATAGCCCGCGATACCCTGAATCTGATGGAGCAGGTCGCGTATCGCTGTTTGATCTTGGTCGGTCACGGCCGATTGAAGGGCGCCGCCCAAACGTTCAAATTCCTGGTGAAGCTTCGCCCGCAAACGATCTGGTAGTAAGTGCTGGTGTTCATTCGGGTCAATGGCCGATTCCGGATACCTGAGCCCCAGCATTCTGGCGATCGTGCGGGCCAGTAGATTGGCGTTGATCGGTTTGTAGACAAGCTGCACCTTCGGGATCTTTTTCTCCAGGTAGTCATTGGCACCAAATACGTCTGCCGTGACGATAACGACCGGCACAAGACTGATCGTCTTGTCGTGCAGCGCACGCAACTGCTTGAGGGCAGACCCACCATCGAGATTGGGCATATGCAGATCCATCAAAACCAGGTCAACCTGGTGGACAAGGGCGCGCTCGACGGCCTCATTTCCATCCCGGGCGAGAACAACCCTGGCACCCCAATCAATCAGCCAGGATTCGATCAGGCGACGGTTAAATTCGTTATCCTCCGCAACCAGTACTGTCAGCCCCGAGAGAAAGCCCGGAACCCGTGCCGTCGTTGGCGACTTGCTCAGCACCGGACTGTCAATCGAGAAGAGCTCCGAAAGCCGCGCTATTAATATGTCCGAACGGGCCGGCTTGACCAGCACACGAACCTTACCCTCAACGTCTCTGGAAAGATCCAGATCGGAATGATGGCTGGTGGCCATCAACAGAACCGGACCAGAAAAATGCTCCCGGACCGTTCTGATGCGTGCACGGTTCGCAGCATCCGAATCGCTGCGTGGGGAAAGGCCAATGATGACCACATCAATCGTTTTGTTGTCAGGCAGCCTGTTGCTGAGAATACGGCATGCAACTTCATTGTTCCGGGCGGTAAATACAGTCACGCCTTGCATCACCAGGTTATTTTTGACGCTGTGCAGCACCAGAGCATGAGGCTCAAAAACCAGCACATTGAAACGGGCCAGCTCAGCCTGAACGGGCAGTTCAGGCTTGATGTCGGTATTGATCGGCAAGTGAAATGAAAACTCGGACCCGTGGCCGGGCTCACTCTCCACCGAAATGCTGCCGCCCATCAGGTCCATGATATTCTTGCAGATGGCCAGCCCCAGCCCGACCCCTCCGAAGTTCCGTGTCGCTGTAGAGTCGCCCTGTTCAAACACCTTGAACCGGCTGGCAATTTCATCAGGTGGGATGCCGATGCCGGTATCTGTAACACTGATTTTCAACTGTTTGCGGGCAAGCACCACAGATGCCCGCAGTACAACGTGCCCGTCTTCAGTGAATTTGATGGCATTGGCCAGCAGGTTAGCCAACACCTGTTCGATCCGAAGCTCATCGCCTTTGATGAACTCCGGAACATCACTGTCAATCAGAGCAACCAGTTCAAGCCCCTTTTGCTGGGCTTCGGTACTGAATATCGTAGCCATGTTTTCCAGGCAACGGCGAATGTCGAAAATGGACTCGTTGAGCCTGATGGTGTTGGATTCAGCTTTTGAAAAGCCAAGAATGCCATCGATAAGATGAATCAGCAGCTTGGCAGCACGAGACATCATCTCTACGTATTCTCTGGTTTCAGCAGCTGAGCCGGGCTTCAGAATACGCTGGCTGAAGCCATAAATGGCATTTACCGGAGTACGAATTTCATGGCTCATATTGGCCAGAAAATTTGCTTTGACTTTTTCGGCCTTATTGGCCCGTGTGCGCGCGGCATCCAGCTCGGTATTCCGCTGTTCAAGTTCTGCCACTTTTTTCTCTAAAGAGGAGGTTGCTTCGGCCACTCGTTGCTGTAACTCATGCTGCGATGACTCAATGGTTTCCGCCATGCTGTTTACATTGGTCACCAGTCGGACAATCTCCCCCCGCCCTAATCGATTTACGCGCGCAGACAGGTCGCCGTCTGCGATCTGTTGAATGGTTTTAGTAACGGCACTGATCGGTTTAACGAATCGTCTCGACAGGTAAACCGACACCAGAAGGCTGAAAACGCTACCGATGGCCAGAGCCCAGAGGCTTCGGGCAATGACTTGCTGATTGGCAGCGCGCATTTCGGCCATATCAACTTCCAGCATGACCCAGCCAATGGGTGCCTGTTTGGGCGAGCTGCTGATCGAGTTCTCCTGATACAGGTCATCCGTTACCTCTGCCTCTGGCCCGGCAATCTCACGCACAAACAGCTCTGCGGTTTTATCAGCCTCTCTGAAACCCGGCCCCACCCTCACCCTTATCTGCTCGTTTTGATCGACGATGACAGCGGAACTGACCCACTTCGAGTTGACGGCGCCTTCGATTAATTGTCTCAATATTTCGTCATCACCAGAGAACAAGTAGTAACCGGCAACCTGGGCAATATTGTCAGCGATCAGAGCCGCCTGACTCTCCATCGATTCTTTTTGGTCCTGAACGCCAAAACGGGCAGCCAGAAAGCCAAGGATTAGGGCCACCAGCAACAACGGAAGCAGACCACCGATGATGATCTGCGACTGAATACTCGACAAGTTCGATCTCAGGATCTTCAAGGTGTGTCCTCTGGGACCGGTTTGTCGGGCAGAATCCGGCCTGTACTGATACCGAGGGACTCGGCCACTGTTTCATTGATTCTGTACTGATAATAGAACGGATAGATGAAAATTGGCCGCTCCCGGGCAGGAATTTCAGCCGCCAGCAGCATCTTTCTGGAAAAATGCTGTGCAACCTGGCACCCAAGTGCCTGGGGCGACGAATAGGCGGCCGCTATGGCGCCAGCTTTGACAAAGCCCTCGGAGTAACCAATGACGGGGACCTGGCGCCGATACGCCGAATATAACAGGAACCGGATCGCACGGGGGGATGTCATAACCGGATCATAGAAAAGCAACATGCCATCGCTGTTATCGAAAAGGGGCATGACCACTGGCGACAAATCCTGTTCGGACGCCACCTCAGCGATATTGAGGGTAAAACCGAACGCTTTTGCTTCTCGCCGAAGTTCCTCTTCAAAAAAGGCGCTATCCGGCCCTAAAACAATGCTGAGTGTCGACGCTTTCGGCAGTAAAGCCCTGACCAAAGCCAACCGCCTGCTGAGCGGCTGATCAATCACAAAGGCCGCCTCAAGAGAAGCCGAGTAACCGGTTACCTCGCCTGCGAGCAGTTGGTGAACGGCGATGCTCGGTAAAAGAGAGGCTGAAAAGGTGGGAGAGTCAGCGTGATCGTACAAAAACTTCGTTGCCCTGGTTCCAACCCCGACAACATCGAAAGATTCAAAAAGCGGCGGATCTGCCGCAACCTGGTCAACGGTCTTTACGTCGTAGCGTAATTGCACGCCCTCTGACGGTCTGTTGCACTGCGCAAAACCATCGAGAAATTTGGAATAAGGTGCACTTTTATCGGATACGACAAGCAGAACCGCAGGGGAAGGGTCGGGCAGTTTCACTTGGGCAGGAACGTCTGCTGATGCTATCGCGAGAACAGCGAATTGAACGACCAGTTGTCGCCAACGCCTGAGCCGGGCTAAAGCAAGACTACAATTTACTCGTAAACAAAAAATAGCAGTCATTGGGGCTGTCTTGGCGCGGTTAGTCACGCCTCCGTTCTACCGCTATTTCCGCACTATGACAACCACCTAGAACTGCAAGCCTGTCGTAATCATCACCGCAGCAGCACCCAGAAAAGAAAGCTCCGAGGATACATACTGCCCACGAACTCCCACCGCAGGAATGATAGCGGGCGCCACTCCCAAGTGGTTGAGCGGAATTTTGTCCCGGTATTCTCCCCGGTAACCGTGCATCAGTCCGCCGGTTAGTTTGGCGAATACGGGGCCAGGACCAAAATCAAAGTGCTTGCCCGCGTATACATAAGCCGATCGCTGGCTGAAGGAGTTCAGAAAACTTGCGCCTCCCACAATCCAGTCATTCTCGCGAGTGTATTCCAGACTGACCAGTTCCTGGTCGTTATTGTGCTCAGGCTTGGGGTTGTGATGCGACGTAAAAACACTGGTCTGTAGCAGCCAGCGCGTCTCTGTTGCCTGAGCGAGCTGACTGAAGAGCGCAACAAACAGATATATCAGAACTCTTAACACCGGGTTACCTCTCATTTCTGCGCTCAGAATGTTACCGCCGGGCACTTACCGGATCAACGCACAATCGATTACAGATTCAACAGCTTTAGGTTTCAGGCCCGCACGAAGAAGGCTTAACGTGACGGATTGTTGCAGCTTGCATGTGGATCATGTGTTAACGTACTGGAACCGTTGGCGGGAGTAGACAGGGTTGTCGCTGATTGTCTTGAGCAGTACCACTCATTAAAGACATCTTTGCCAAGGAGATTCCCATTGATGGGCACACAGGTCATACCTGAGCAAAATCATATACTGGCGGCCTTGCCCGCGGAGGCCAAAGCGCGCTTCATTCCGCAACTCAAACTGGTTGAACTCAACCTGGGTGATGTAATTTACGAGTCCGGCCAACCGATCGCCTTTGTCTATTTCCCGATAGACTGCATCGTCTCTCTGCTTCATGTGATGGCAAATGGTTCCTCCGCCGAGATCTCGGTGGTCGGTAACGAGGGCGTGGTCGGTGTCGCCGTGTTCATGGGAAGCGAGAGCACGCCTACCCGGACCATCGTCCAGAGCAAGGGGCTCGCCTTCTGCATGCACGCGTCGGATCTGAAGGATGAGTTTAATGAGTATGCCGCGGTGCGGATACTGATGCTTCGCTACACCCAAACCCTGATTACCCAGATGTCGCAGACCGCCGTTTGCAACCGCCACCACTCCATCGATCAACAATTGTGCCGCTGGCTGCTGTTATCCCTGGACCGGCTGCCCGATAACCACCTGACGATGACTCAGGAACTGATTGCCAATATGCTTGGCGTTCGCCGGGAAGGCGTCACAGAAGCCGCAGGCAAACTGCAAAAGATGGGGGTGATCAACTACCACCGCGGCCATATCACCGTTATTGACCGGCCAAGGCTGGAAGCGCTCTGCTGCGAATGCTACGCCGTAGTCAAACGCGAAACCGACCGGCTGGCATCGATCCCCCAGATCTAACGCAATGGCTTCGGGCTTTCCGGAGCCAGCAGCAAGCTGATTGCATTGGGCTTACGGTTCAGCGCCTTGACGGTGTACATGGCTTTGTCTGCCTGTTTCATCAAAACATCGGCGCTCTTGCCATGGTCCGGATACACACTCACGCCGATACTCAGCTGCAGGGACACTTTATGCCCGTCGATGACTAAAGGCGCAGCCGCAGCCTCACGTATTTTATCGGCTACGGCATAGGCATGATCCGGCTGGGCAATCTCGCCCAACAACACCACAAACTCGTCACCGCCATAACGGCATACGGTGTCTGCCGCACGGATCAGGTTTTTCAGTTTTCCGGCCAGCACCGCAAGGATGATGTCACCACTTTCATGGCCAAGCAGATCGTTAATAGCCTTGAAATTGTCAAGATCAATGAATAACAACCCCATCTGTTTGCCGTGCCGTTGCGCCAAAGCAAGCGATTGCTCAAACCGCTCGTAAAAGGCAGTGCGGTTATGCAACCCCGTCAGTGCGTCGTGCTGCGCCAGATGTTCCATACGAGCAGTGGACGCTCGGGAAAACCGGGCATCGTGAAACACAATCACCGCCCCCACAACCACACCGTTTCGGTTGTGAATAGGTGCCGCCGAATCCTCAATGGCGAGCTCCTTACCGTCTTTGGTGACCAACAGGGCGTTTGCCTCCAGCGCTACAATGCTGTCGGTTTGAATTGCGCGTCTGGCCGGGTCGTCTGTGGGTTGGTGTGTTGTGGCATCCATCACCTGAAAAATATCGCTCAGGGGCTGGCCAATCGCTTCTTCCCGGCTGTAGCCCGTGAGCGTCTCCGCCACCAGATTCATGTACGAAACCCGGCCGTGAATGTCGGTGCTCAGGACCGCATCACCAATGGAGTCCAGGGTGACCTGAGCCCTCTCCTGCTCCTCAAACAGCCGTTCTTCTGCCTTTATTCTGGCTCTCTCGTGGGCCTTGTAGGTGCTGATATCTTCGACAGTATGCACGTAGCCGTGGCCAGGCATGTTGTCTGTCAGCAGCGCAGCATTGTGTCGGGTCCAGACGGTGTCTCCACTGGTGTGTTTCAGGCGTGCTTCGAACAGAAAAGGCTTGTGGCCAAGAATGGCTTCGTTCCAGTGCTGGATCACTCTGGCGTGGTCCTTCGGGTGCACAGCAGCACTCCAGTGGGAACCAACCAATTCATCACCGCTCCAGCCGCAAAGCTTCTGATAGGCGGCGTTGCTGTACAGGCACTTGCCGTGCCTGTCGGTTACCAGGATGCCAAGCGGCAGGACATCGCTCAGCGGAAGTCCTCTGCCCGGGCCAGACTGGGATTGCGGGTCGGCTGATAAAGGAAAGTAATCGCGGTATCGCAACATTGAGTTACTCCCTGTTCTCGATGACAACCTCGACACGTCGGTTCTGCTGACGACCTGTCGCTGTATTGTTACTGGCCACCGGGCGCTCAAACCCGTAACCGGATACCGACAGCCGGCGGCTGTCGGTGCCGCGATTGATCAAAAAAGTTTTCACGGACTCAGCACGCTGTAGCGACAATCTCTGATTAAACAGAGCGCTACCTACGTTGTCTGTATGGCCCTCAATCAAGACCTGACGATCCGGATACTGCCTCAGAAAGTTTGCCAGCTTTTCCAGATTCTGATTGGTGCCACCCTGGATCTCGGCACTGCCGGTTGCAAACAGCACATCACCCAGAGTCAGAACCAGCCCCCTTTCGGTTGCTTCGGCTTCCAGCAGGTCGATCTGTCGTTGCAACTCCTCGGCTTCACGCCCTGACAATGCAGCCGCCTGAGCTTGTGCACTGCGGGCACTTGCGGCATCAGCATGAGCTCGATCTGCCTCCTGGGTCCGGGCTGCCAGCCTCGCGGCATCGCGCTGCTCGCCGAGAAGCGCTCGTTCCGATTCCAGCAGTCGGATCTGGCCCTTGGCTCTGGCAATTTCCACAGAGCGGTCAGCCATGTAAATGCGGTGAGCCGCCAGTGCCGCTTCACCGCTGGCCACGGGCCTTTCTGCCAGTTCAACAGCGGCTTCGGCATCTCTCAGTTCAACCCGGGCATGAGTGGCCATGTTCGGGTTCTGTTGCAGTTCGGTCAGCTTGGCGCGGACAGACTCCGAGCCTTCCGGACTGGTTGGCGACATGGCGCAGCCTGTCAACAAAACAGACGATAAGATCAGTGCGGCCCCGGTTTTCTTACCAAGGCCCGGTTTGAAAAGGGATTGGGGGTTCATTGCTGCTCTCCTTGTCGACGCATTTCTTCATCCAGGGCATCCGTACCGCGGCCCATTTCACGGTTAATCGCCGCCGCCTTCGCCGCTCCGGTTCTTGCTACCGCAAGTTCGGCGGCTACACGGGCCTGTTTGGCAAGACGATCGGCTTCTGCCATTTTTTCGGCGGCTACGGCTTTATCAGCTGCTTCCAGGTGTCGATTCGCCTCTTCCAGTTCAGCGCCGGCATAACGCCGGGCATCAGCCTGCTCAGCATTGGTGATAGCCTCTCTGGCCATGTTCAACGATTCCGTGGGTGGTACTTGAGGGGCGGCACATGCTACGAGGGTGACGGTCGCCAGCATCAAGGTAGTGACGAGGACGGCACGCCGAAAAGCCTGCCGGATCAGAACGGTTTTCATAGTTTGGCTCCTGATGAAATGGAGCTATCAGTACCCATTTCACGGATTCTGATAATGTCATACCATCCGATATAACAACTCTCCCTGACATCGATGCTAGAGCTCTGGCATTTGAGCGTCCGTACGTTAACGCACATAAGCAACGCTTCTTACAAAAACAGGCCAGCATCGCTATTCCGTGGGCATGAGGTGGAGTAGTATCAGTTGACGTCTCGCAGATACCGATTTCAGGGGCGCCATTTGATAAGGGAAGCGCTATGGCCAATACACACAGACACCCGAACGCTCAGAATCATGACCGGTTGCGTCACAGTGCCAGGCGCCTGATCGACCGCGGCATTCCCCCGCCCAGCGGTGGCGGCTCAATCAGTGCCGAGGCGTTACAGCTGCTTTACCAGCAGGCAAGCAGCCCGGAGACCGCTGCGGATGCCCTCCGATTACTTCACGAACTTCAGACCTATCAGGTAGAGCTAGACATGCTCTACGAGCAGCTTCAGGCCAATGAACAGGCAATGACTGACGAATTGCTCCTCTACAAAACGCTGTTTGACCGGGCACCGGCGGCGTATTTTGTTCTCAACAGAAACGGAGATGTGATTGAATCCAATCAGGCCGCTTCGGCACTTATCGAGGGGCCGGAGCCTGTGCTTGAATGCAATCAACTGAGTGCCCTTGCCGAGCGGGCTGGTGCATCCACTTTGGCAACCGTGACATCCCTGGCGCTGCCAGACCAGCGGCAACTGACCATCCATACCAGGCTCGCAGATAACACAGACACCGTTCTGATAATCCTGACCGAGACCCGGAATTCAGACACGACACCCTGATGCGCCTCGTTGGTCTTGGTGCTTCCGCCGGGGGGCTGGCGTCCCTCGAAGAGTTCTTTCGCAACACGCCCATCAACACGAGCATGGCCTTTCTGGTGGTTCAGCATCTTGACCCAACCCAGAAGGCGTTGTTGCCAGAGCTTCTTCAACGCTATACCGCCATGCCGGTGCACGAAGCGCAACAGAACATGGCGATTCAGGCAAACTCGGTGTATGTGATACCACCAAACCGAGAACTGCGCGTAGTTGATAACACGTTAAAGCTGGAACAGCCTGCCGAGCCCAGAGGGCTTCGCCTGCCTATCAACGTATTGTTCTCGTCACTGGCCAGTGCCCAGAGTGAGCAGGCGATTGCTGTCGTGCTCTCGGGTATGGGTTCTGACGGCACCCTCGGCCTGCAAGCCATCAAGGCCACCGGCGGACTAACGCTGGTGCAAACCCCTGAGTCGGCCCAGTTTGATGCCATGCCCCGAAGCGCCATAGGCTCGGATTGCGCTGATATCATAGCGCCTCCGGCCGAATTACCGGCGCGCATACTGGATTTTGTCGGGCGCGTGCCAGAGAGCGACCACAGCCACCAGACCCAAACGTCTATAACAAGGCTTGACCCGATCCTGCGGCTGCTGAGGCAACACACCCGGCATGATTTTTCTCTCTACAAACCGACCACGCTCAACCGGCGCGTCGAGCGCCGGATGGCAATACACAATATTTCTGATCTAACGGACTACAGTCGTTTTCTGTCGAACAACAGCCAGGAAGTTCAGCTGCTGTTCCGGGAATTGCTGATCGGCGTCACCCAGTTTTTCAGAGATCCCGACACCTGGGACTACCTGATTACTCAGGGCCTGCCTGAACTGCTTGCCAGCCACTCGCCGGACCAACCACTGCGAGCCTGGGTGGCAGGTTGCTCTACCGGAGAAGAAGCCTACTCACTTGCCATAGCGTTCTCGGAAGCGATGGAGAATTGCCACCCCGGGCACGATCTCAACCTCCAGATATTTGCCTCTGACATCAGCCCGGAGGCCATCACCATCGCCAGGCGGGGCTGCTATCCCCTGAGCATTCAGAACACCATCTCCGAAGCGCGGCTGGTCCGTTTTTTCATCAAGCATGACAACCACTACCAGATACGCCCCGCCATAAGAGACAAGGTACTGTTTGCCCGGCACGATGTTATTCTGGACCCGCCGTTTACCAAGCTGGATCTGATCGCCTGTCGTAACCTGCTGATCTATTTTGACCTGACGCTTCAGCGGCGGATACTTCCCCTGTTCCACTACAGTCTTCGCCCGGGGGGCATGTTACTGCTGGGCAGTTCGGAAACCGTTGGGCGGCTGAACCACCTGTTCGAGCCGCTGCAACCCAAAATGCGCCTGTATCGCAGCAAACATTATCAGTCTTCCCGGCATTCGGATTTCCTGCTGAAATCGTTTCCACCCATGTCAACATTGCCCAAGGAGCATCCCGTGCCGACCAGTCAATCGAGTTCGCCGGAGACCCTCAATTCCCTGCAAGCCGCAGCTGATCATGTACTGCTGCAGGTATACGCGCCGGCAGCGGTCGTGCTTAATGAACATGCCGATATCGTGTACATCAGCGGGCGCACGGGCAAATACCTGGAACCCGCTGCCGGCAAGGCCAACTGGAACATTCACGCCATGGCCCGGGACGGCCTTCGGGAGCCGTTGTACACCGCGCTGAGGCAATCGGTTAGCCAGACAGACCCCATCGAGCTTACGGGCCTTCGGGTGAATACCGGCTCTGGCACACAGCCGGTCGATCTGTCGATTAAAGCGTTCCGTGAACCCGAGGCTCTGAAAGGCATGACGATGGTGGTATTCCGGGATGCCGCCGAACAGACGCCACCCCGCCGTCGTAAGTCCAAGCCGGAAGCGGATTCGGACAACACCAACAAGATCGAGCAATATCAGCAGGAAATTGAGCGCTTGAGAGAACAGGCGCGGCTCTCCCGAGAGGAACTGCAGGCATCGAACGAGGAACTGCAATCTACCAACGAGGAGCTGCAATCGGCGAATGAGGAGCTGACCACCTCCAAAGAAGAAATGCAGTCGATGAATGAAGAACTGCAAACCATCAATACGGAATTGCAAACCAAGCTGGACGACCTCGCCCTGGCCCAGAGCGATATGCAAAACGTGCTTAACAGCATCGAAATTGCCGTTCTGTTCCTCGACCAGGAGCTGAATGTTCGGCGCTACACCGAGCGCGCCTCCGCCATTGTCAGCCTGCGGGAGAGCGATATAGGCCGCCCCCTCAGCGATCTGACCAGCAGCCTTCGTTATCCCGAACTGCAGGAAGACGCCCTGCAGACCCTGAACACCCTGGCCGTCAGCGAAAAACAGATTACCACCATCGACGACCGTTGGTTTTCGGTCCGGATCATACCTTATCGGCGGCTGGACAACGTGATTGATGGGGTGGTGATTACGCTGGTAGACATCACCGAGACCAAAAACCTGGAATCCGCGCTGCGTGAGAGGCCGGGCTCTGACCCCCGGGTCTGACCCAAAAGGGGTCAGACCCTTAACCTTTATTCTGAGGAGGCGATCAGGCTGGCGTTGCCGCCGGCGGCGGTGGTGTCGATGCACAGGTGCCGCTCAATCACGAAGCGCTGGTCCAGCTTGTGCTCATTGATGATCGGCAATAGCGCGCCGTCACGCTTGAGCATGGCCTGCCTATACTGTTTGAGCAGAGGCTTTTCTGCAACGCTGACCACGGCTTCAAAACCGTCCAGTGTGGCAAGGGCTTCTGGATCCAGCACACCGTCGCAGGCCACGATAGGCAAGCCCGCTTTGATGGCATCGGCCAGGGCCTTTTCGACACCCGGAGCCACCACGACAACCTTGTTACCTTGCGACAGCGCCGTGCTGGCCTGCTCCACTGCCGACTCGGCATCGGGGCCCAGGCAAAGCACGACACCACGGGCGTGGCAGGACAGGCGGTTTTGCTCACCGGTTGGTCCCGGCATTTCCTCGTGGCCAAGATCCAGGGCAATCGGTACGTAGTTAAAGAATACCTTGAGCATTTCCTGGCGTCCTTCGGCAATCGGCGCATCGATCTTGCTCACCTGATCAATCAGCTTTTGCGCCTTGCCAGCGGCAATGGCCTTGCCTTCAACCCCAGATCTCTCAACCACCTCGCCTTTGATAAAGCGGCGCACATACTGCGGTCCGCCGGCTTTTGGGCCGGTGCCCGACAAACCTTCGCCGCCGAAGGGCTGCGAGCCCACGATGGCACCGATCTGGTTACGGTTAACGTAGGTGTTACCCACTTTGATACGGCTGGCAATGTGCTCAATACGGCGATCTACCCGACTATGGATACCAAACGTCAGGCCATAGCCCTTGGCGTTAACGGCATCCACCACCTTATCGATATCCTTCGCTTCGAAGGTAGCCACATGCAGAACTGGGCCAAAGATTTCCTCTTCCATCTCTTCGATACCGCTCACCTTCAGAACAGCGGGCGATACGAACAGTCCCTTTTCCGGTACCGGCAATTTCTTCAGCAGCTTGCCCTGTTGCTCGAACTTGGCGCAGTGATCGCTGATCTTCTTGCGAGATTCTTCGTCGATGACCGGCCCCACATCGGTAGACAGCAACCAGGGATCGCCAATACCGAGCTCTTCCATGGCGCCGTAAAGCATGTCCAGCAGGTTGTCGGCAATGTCTTTCTGCACGTACAACATACGCAAGGCTGAGCAACGCTGGCCGGCACTCTGGAACGACGACGCCAGTACGTCACGCACCACCTGTTCCGGCAGTGCAGTGGAATCCACGATCATGGCGTTCATACCGCCAGTTTCAGCCACTAGCGGCGCGTCGGGGGCCATGTTCTCAGTCATGGCTTTGTTGATCAATTTCGCGGTGTCGGTGCCGCCGGTGAAGCACACACCCGCCACCCGTGAATCGGAGGTTAACGCAGCACCCACGGTGCCGCCATCACCCGGCAGCACCTGAATGGCCTCTCTCGGGATGCCCGCTTCGTGCATCAACTCCACCGCGCGCACGGCCAGCAAGGACGTTTGCTCTGCGGGCTTGGCCACAACCGAGTTACCGGCGGCGAGGTTGGCCAGGATCTGACCGGTAAAGATCGCCAGCGGGAAGTTCCACGGTGAGATACACGCTATCACCCCCCTGCCCTGACCGGCGTCTTTGTAGCGGATACCTTCGTTGGCGTAGAACATGGCAAAGTCGACCGCCTCGCGAATTTCAGCTACCGCATCCAGCAAGGACTTGCCAGCTTCGCGGGTGGTCAGGGCGAACAGTTCATGCACGTTCGCTTCGTATAGATCACCCACCTTGCGGATCAGCTCTGCGCGCTGGTCAGCCGACAACGAAGACCATTGACTAAAGCCTTGCTGTGCCGCATCGAGAGCGGCATTGACGTCTGCTTTCGAGGCAAAGGTAATCTGCCCCACCAGATCGTCTGGATTGGCAGGATTGCGCACTTCATGAACCTCATCACTGGCGCTGGCCACAGCCATTAATGGCCCACCCGTCCACTGATGGGTCTTGTACCGGTTACGCCCCTCATCGATTTCTGCCACGGTCACCGGATCGGTAATGTCCCAGCCTTTGGAATTTCGGCGCTGGTCACCAAAGAGTTTTGACGGATGCACAATGGCCTTGCTGGACAGATTCCGGCCCAGCTCTGTAACGGCATCAATAGGATCTTTGGCGATGTCTTCCGGTGTAATGCTGGTATCGACGATCTGGTTAACGAAGGAGCTGTTGGCACCATTTTCCAACAAACGGCGCACCAGATAGGCCAGCAGGTCTTTGTGTGCGCCCACAGGCGCGTAGATCCGGCAAGGTACCTTACTGTCTTCCAGCACCTGATCATGCAAGGATTCACCCATACCGTGAAGGCGCTGGAACTCAAACTTGTCACGACCCAGGTCTTTAGCCAGTTCCAACACGGCAGAGACCGAATGAGCGTTGTGGGTCGCAAATTGCGGATAGATGCGATCCGTCATACCCAGCAACTTCCGCGTGCAGGCAAGATAAGACACATCACTGCAGGCCTTACGGGTGAAGACCGGGAAATCACTCAAACCCATTACCTGAGCGCGCTTGATCTCTGCGTCCCAATAGGCACCTTTTACCAAGCGCACCATGATGCGGCGATCCAGCTTTTCAGACAGGGCGTACAGCCAGTCCAGCGTTTGTGAAGCGCGCTTGGCAAAGGCCTGCACCACCACACCAAAGCCGTCCCAGTTTTTCAGCTCGGGGGCTGACAAAATGGCTTCGATTACATCCAGAGAAAGATCCAGCCGATCCTGCTCCTCGGCATCGATGTTAAAGCCCATGTTGGTAGCAGCGGCTTTTTTGGCCAGTTCCAGTGCACGGGGCACCAGCTCAGCCATCACCCGTTCTTTGTTGCCGTATTCATAGCGCGCCAGCAAGGCAGATAACTTGACGGAAATACCCGGATTAGTGCGAACATCACCTTCGCAACGCTTGCTGATACTCTCAATCGCGTCGGCGTAGGACTTGAAATAACGTTCGGCATCGGCGTCGGTACGCGCGGCCTCTCCCAGCATGTCATAGGAGTAGGTGTAGCCTCGCTGTTCCTGAGCTTTGCCGCGCTCTTGAGCCTCTGCGATGTCCCGGCCCAGCACAAACTGCCGGCCCATTTCCTTCATGGCCTGACCAGCAACGGTACGCACCACCGGCTCGCCCATGCGCTTAACGAGCTTGCGCAGAGTATCGCCCACGCTCTGGCGCTCTGAATCTTTCAATAAATTGCTGGTCATCAACAGAGCCAGGGTCGCTGAGTTGATCATCCCAGACTTGGCTTTGCCCACGTGGGCGCCCCAGTTACCGGAGGTGATTTTGTCTTCGATCAGATCGTGAATGGTCAGGTTGTCGGGCACCCGTAGCAGGGCCTCCGCCAGGCACATCAATGCCACACCTTCTTTGGTGGTCAGGCCGTACTCGGCCAGAAACTTTTCCATGATCGTGGGCCGCGCGCTGTTGCGCACAGCACGAACAAGATCCGCCGCCCGAGCGGAGATCGCACGCCGATCAGCATCAGAAAGCTGGGCCTCAGCAATCAACCGGTGAATGACTTCAACTTCGTCTGCCAGGTAGTTGTCCCGGATCGCTTTACGAATCGTACCGAGCTCTGGCATCACGGATTGCTGTGGACTCATGGGTGTACCCTCCTGATTGTTTTTGCTTACCGCATTTTAACGAAGCCCATGTAGTCTATTTACCCGTTCGGCCCCGCTACAGTTTACTTTTTTCCCTAATTGCACCGATTATAAATACCTATCCGGCCACAAATTCACTAAACTTGGGAATTATCACCTTTTAATAGAAAAACTAACCGCTTATCTCAAAGGATAGCAGTCATGGCGGATCTGGACAGAATTGACCTTGCAATCATCCGTGAATTGCAGAAAAACGGTCGGATAACAGTGACAGACCTGGCGTCCAGAGTCGGCCTGTCCAAAACGCCGTGCCAGACACGCATGCGGCGACTGGAGGAACAAAACTACATCACCGGCTACATCGCGATGGTCAATCAGACCAAGCTGGGCCTGGCTCATGTGGCTTTCGCACAAGTCACCCTCAATGACACCAGCAGTAAGGCTCTGGCGGCCTTTAACGACGCGGTGCGGAAGATATCAGCGGTAGAACAGTGCCATATGATGGCGGCCAACTTCGATTACCTGCTGAAGATCCGTACCAAGAACATGGCCGAATACCGGCAGGTGCTTGGTGAGCAGGTTTCCAGCCTGCCCCATGTGCTGCAAACCAGCACCTTTGTGGTTATGGAAAGTGTCAAAGATCGCGGCCTTTAAGGATAGACCATGAACCGACCAGTCAAGCCGTCGCCGTTTAGAGTTGTCATTGCACCGGATTCGTTCAAGGAATGCCTGGCCGCCGAGCAGGTGGCCAGCGCTATAGCCCGGGGTTGGCGCAAGGCTGCGCCGGAGGATCAGATTGTGGAGGTGCCACTGGCGGACGGTGGTGAGGGCACAACTCTGGCCCTGACCGAGGCCCGCCAGGGCACTCTGCACAGTCAAGAGGTAACCGGGCCAATGGGCGAACCGGTTACCGCTCACTTCGGCCTGGTCAACGGCGGTGACATTGCCATCGTCGAAGTGGCCGAGGGCAGCGGACTTCACTGTGTTCCGGCTGCTAGACGCAGTGCTCTGGAAGCCTCAAGCTACGGAACCGGTGAGCTCATTCTTGCGGCACTGGCCCATCGGCCAACCACCCTGATCATGGGCCTTGGTGGCAGCGCGACCACGGACGGTGGCGCAGGGATTCTTCAGGCACTGGGTGCCCGACTTCTGGATAGCGAAGGCGATGATATTCCCCGTGGCGGCGCCGGCTTGGCAAAACTTGCCAGCCTCGATCTCACACCCGCCATCGAGCGGCTGTCTGGTATCCGCCTTGTGGTCGCGTGCGATGTCAACAACCCGCTGCTCGGCCCCAACGGCGCAGCCGCGGTGTTTGGACCGCAAAAGGGCGCCGATGCTCATCAGGTAGTTCAACTGGACAGCAATCTCCGGCATTTTGCGCAACAGGTTGAGCAACAGGGAATGGACATGGCGAGTTTCGCCGGAAGCGGCGCCGCCGGGGGGATTGGCGGAATGGTCGCCGGTATACTCGGTGCAAAGTTGCGCCCGGGCATTGAACTGGTCATGGAAACGGTTGAGCTGGAAAGTCATCTGCAACAGGCTGACCTGGTCATCACCGCTGAAGGCGCCATCGATTCACAAAGTGCTTTCGGCAAAACCCCAGCCGGCGTTGCCAGTCTCGCCAAAAAACACGGCGTGCCCGTGATTGGATTGGCCGGAAAGCTAAGCAATGGCCTGGAGGAACTTCACAAACTGGGGTTGTCTTCAGCGTTTTCTATCACCCCCGCTCCCATGGATCTTGAGACCGCCTATGCAGGGGCCGCCGATAATCTTGAGCAGTCAGCCGAACAGCTGGCCAGACTGGTTCACAGCCTGTCAGACCGATGCCAGGCCACTGGCTAACCCGGTCAACCCAATTTTAAAGCCTGCGCCGATAAACCGTCAGCGAACCGGCGCGTTCAACACATCCAACACCTCTTCAAGCTCGGTGATCATCTGGCGGATCAATTGCTTGTACTGAGTGGTATCGTCTTTAACCTCGGAGCTGCTGAGCTTCTGCTTGGCACCACCGATGGTGTAACCCTGCTCGTATAACAGGCTTCGGATCTGACGGATGGTGATCACATCTGCCCGCTGATAGTAGCGGCGGTTGCCCCGGCGTTTGACTGGCGACAGTTGTGGGAACTCCTGCTCCCAGTAGCGCAATACGTGCGCTTTTACCGCACACAGCTCAGCGACTTCACCTATTGTAAAGTAGCGCTTCCCCGGAATAGTGGGTAGCTCGTTGTTATGACTCGGTTCCAGCATACGCTTCTACTTTCTGCTTCAGTTTCTGGCCTGGCCGAAACGTAACAACGCGTCGTGCACTGATGGGTATTTCTTCACCCGTTTTCGGGTTCCTTCCCGGCCGCTGTTTTTTGTCCCTGAGGTCAAAGTTACCAAAACCGGACAACTTTACCTGCTCATTGTGGCTGAGTGCGCCTCTGATTTCATCGAAGAAAGCTTCTACCATTTCCTTGGCTTCCCGCTTGTTGAGACCCAGCTCTTCGTACAAGCGCTCTGCCATATCCGCTTTCGTCAAAGCCGCCATCTGTCAACTCCTCAGTGTTGCGCCCAACTCTTCTTTGAGGGCATCAATAACCCCGGTAAAGAGCGAATGCACTTCGTCTTCATTGAGTGTGCGTTCAGGATGTTGCCAGAACAGGCTCAATGCCAGGCTTCGGTTACCCTCGCCCAGGTTGTCCCCCTCGTAAACATCAAACACACGCAACGCCGTGAGGTGTTCGCCGGCATGCTTACGCGCCACATGCTTAACCTGAGCGAACGCCACATCGCTTCCGATAACGATTGCCAAATCCCGCCGGACTTCCGGGAATTTCGAAACATCTTTGAAATTAGGCACATATCCAGTCACGATCGAATTCAAGAATAGCTCAAACATCAGGATCGTGCCATTAAGTTCAAGGCTTTTCTGAACTTGTGGGTGCAAGGTGCCCAGCCAGCCGATGTGTTCTCCATCGCGCAGCAACTGGGCAGTCTGGCCCGGATGCATTGCCGGGTGTTGACTGGCCAGAAACTGAACCTCAATACCCAGCAAACTGAACAAGCTCTCCAACTCTCCTTTTACATCAAAGAAGTCTGCCGTTCTGCGACCGTTTACCCAGTTTTCCTGAACCTGATTGCCGACCACCACGCCAGCCAGCATCGGCTGCTGATCGATCCCGGCATCAGTTTGCTCAAAGCGCAGACCGGTCTCAAACAAACGAATCCGCGGCTGCTGCCGGTTCTGGTTGTGCGCAACGGTCTTCAACAGTCCGCTCCACAAAGTGGTGCGCATGACGGACAGGTCAGCGGAAATCGGATTCGCTAGAGCAATTCCTTCACGCTCAGGATCAATTAACTGCTGTACTTTGGGGTCTACAAAACTGTAGGTAACTGCTTCCTGATAGCCCTGGGCGACAAAGAAATTCCGGATCGCAGACAGTGGGCGCACCGCCTCGTCCCGAACTCGTAGACCCAAAGAGCCGGTAGGCTCGGTGACCGGCAGATTGTTGTAACCATAAATTCGCCCGACTTCCTCAATCAGATCTTCCTCAATAGAAATATCCGGGCGGAAGCTAGGCACGCTGATTCGCCAGCCGTCTTTCAGCAACTTATCAACACGCAAGCCAAGACGAGACAGAATTTCTTCAACCGTGGTGCGGTGAATAGCCAGGCCCAGAACACTGGCAAGACGCTGTTCCCTCAGATCGATAACTCGCGGCTTGGGCAGATGTTCGTCGCTCACTACCTCAACAATTTCACCGGGCTCGCCACCCACGATATCCATCAGCAGCCGAGTGGCGCGATCCATGGCGTCACGGGCGAGCTGATAATCCACACCACGCTCAAAGCGATGAGAGGCATCGGTGTGCAAGCCAAACTGACGAGCCTTGCCGGCCAGGGTGATCGGGTCAAAATAGGCGGACTCCAGCACCAGGTCGCGGGTTTTGTCCCCGACACCGGAATGCTCGCCCCCCATCACACCGGCAATGGCGACCGGCTTTTCATGATCGGCAATCACCAGAATTTCAGACGTCAACTCCACTTCCTGACCATCCAGCAGCACCAGTTTTTCACCGGCAGTCGCCATACGAACAACGATGCCACCGACAATCTCATCCCGGTCAAAGGCATGCATGGGCTGGCCCAGTTCCAGCAGAACATAATTGGTCACATCGACCGCCGCATCAATAGAACGGACGCCAGACCGGCGCAGCTTTTCCTGCATCCACAACGGGGTTTCTGCCTGCAGGTTCACATTGCGCAGGATACGACCAAGATAACGAGGACATCCGGCGGGTGCCTGCACGCGAATATCCGGTACTTCCGAATGCACCGCTTCCACCGGTTCAATCTCAGGCGCCTCGGCCAGCAGGCTGTTCAAAACGCCTACTTCCCGGGCCAGACCCCGGATCGACAAACAATCACTGCGGTTAGGCGTCAGGTCGACATCAATGGTGATGTCGTTCAGCTTCAGGTATTCAGCCAAATCCTGACCGACGGGAGCATCCGCGGGCAACTCCATCAGGCCATCGTGGCTTTCTGACAGAGCAAGTTCCGATTCGGAACAGAGCATACCTTCAGAAGGTTGGCCGCGCAGTTTCGCCTTCTTGATCTTGAAGTTACCGGGCAGAACCGCACCGACCACGGCAAACGGTACTTTTAAACCATCGCGCACATTGGGTGCACCACAGACCACTTGAACCGTCTGCTGGCCATCACTGACCTGGCAGACCCGCAGCTTGTCGGCATCGGGATGTGGCGCAACGGAGAGCACTTCGCCCACGACTACGCCACTAAAATCACCAGCCACTGGCTCAAAGCCGTCCACTTCAAGCCCGGCCATGGTGATCTGGTCCATTAATTCCTGAGAACCAATGCTCGGATTAACCCACTCGCGCAGCCACTGTTCACTGAATTTCATCGTTGTTGCCTTGTCCTGATGCCATTTATGCGGTTGATTCGGAGTCCTGTTTGCGCCGGCCTGCCCTGAGGCTTAACGGAACTGGCGCAGAAAGCGCAGGTCGTTTTCGAAGAACATGCGCAAGTCTTTTACGCCGTAACGGAGCATCGCCAGGCGCTCAACACCCAGACCAAACGCAAAGCCACGATATTCTTCAGCATCAATACCGCAATGTTCGAACACCTTCGGGTGCACCATGCCGCAACCCATCACTTCCAGCCATTTGATGCTGCCATCCGGCTCCCGTCCCCACTCAATATCCACTTCTGCAGAAGGTTCGGTAAACGGGAAATAGGACGGGCGGAAACGAACTTTCAGATCGCGCTCGAAAAACACTCGAAGGAACTCTTCAACCGTGCTTTTGAGGTCAGCAAAGCTGACGTTCTTTTCAACCAGCAGGCCTTCGACCTGGTGGAACATCGGTGTGTGGGTCATATCGGAATCGCAGCGATAGACCCGGCCGGGGCAGATCATTCGGAACGGCGGCTTGCCGGCTTCCATGGTGCGGATCTGCACCGGTGAGGTATGGGTGCGCAGCAGCGTGCCCGGATCAAAATAAAAGGTATCGTGCATGGCACGAGCCGGGTGATGGCCCGGAATGTTGAGGGCTTCGAAGTTATGGTAATCGTCTTCGATTTCAGGCCCCTGCTCCACGCTGTAACCCGCGCGGGCAAAAATATCTTCTATGCGTTGCAGTGTGCGGGTCACCGGATGCAAACCGCCCAGATCCTGGCCTCGGCCTGGCAACGTGACGTCGATGGACTCGCTCGCCAGCTTCGACTCAATAGCGATCTTTTCCAGGTCTGCCCGGCGGGCGTTGATGGCCTGCTCAACCTGGCCCTTGGCTTCGTTGATCTTCTGACCGGCGGCAGGACGCTCCTCCGCAGAAAGCTTACCCAGGGTTTTCGCCTGTTGGGTGATAACACCTTTCTTGCCGAGATATTCCACGCGAATGTGATCAAGTGCCTGAAGGTTGTCCGCTTGTTCTACCGCGTTCAAACCATCCTGAACCAGTTGCTCCAGGTTATCCATTGACCCTGCTCCAAACCAGAAATTGGGTAGCTTAAAACAAAAATAGGGGAAGAGCGCGCCCTTCCCCTATCAGGAGGCACCAGCATGAGAACATGTGGCACCCAGATCGATCCGTAATCGATGAAAGAGCTTAAGCGATCACAGGGATGCTTTGGCCTTCTCAACAACAGCGGCAAACGCCTGCTGCTCGTTCATGGCCAGATCAGCCAGAACCTTACGATCGATTTCAACATTCGCTTTCTTCAGACCAGCGATCAAACGGCTGTAAGACAGACCGTTAGCACGGGCACCAGCGTTGATACGGGCAATCCACAGAGCGCGGAAGGCGCGCTTGCGGTTACGACGGTCGCGGTAAGCGTACTGACCGGCTTTGATAACCGCCTGTTTGGCAACGCGGAATACACGGCTACGAGCGCCGTAGTAACCTTTGGCCTGCTTGAGAATCTTCTTGTGACGACGACGTGCTACCACGCCACGTTTTACACGAGCCATACTTTTGTCCTTTTACCTTTATACCTGAGCAAGAATGGTTGGCGGCTAAATCAGCAAGCCGTCATACGCTTGATAGATGCCACGTCAGACTTGGCGATCAGCTTGGTGCCACGCAGCTGACGCTTACGCTTTGGGCTCTTCTTGGTCAGGATATGACTGGTGAAGGACTGCTTGTGCTTGAAGCCAGTGGCGGTTTTCTTGAACCGCTTGGTAGCTCCGCTTTTGGTTTTCATCTTAGGCATTTTTTAAAACTCCGCATTCTATTTTTAAGTAAAACAATTGTGCCCCTGAACGACAAATCCCCCGCCATAGCGGGGGATCCATCACAGGATCAGGTTCACTTCTTTTTGCGGGGAGCCACAATCATGGTCATCTGCCGGCCTTCCATTTTCGGCCGCATCTCAACCGTAGCGATTTCTTCAAGATCCTTTTCGATCCGCTCCATGAGTTTCATACCGATTTCCTGGTGTGCCATCTCACGGCCACGGAACCGGATTGTAATCTTGCCGCGGTCCCCGTTTTCAAGGAAACGTACCAGGTTGCGTAGTTTTACCTGGTAATCCCCTTCTTCAGTTCCTGGACGGAACTTAAGCTCTTTGACTTGCGTCTGTTTCTGTTTCTTCTTGGCAGCGGCCTTCGCTTTTTTCTCGTCGAAGATCTTCTTGCCGTAATCCATTATCTTACAGACGATCGGATCGGAATCCGTAACCTGCACCAGATCAAGGGTGGCTTCTTCTGCCATTCGGATGGCGTCCTCGATCGATACAACCCCAACCTGATTGCCTTCGGCATCGATCAGGCGGACTTCAGTTGCGTCAATATTCTCATTGATAGGCGCTTTTGGAGTACGCCCACCCCGATTCGTTCGCTGTTTAATAATCAGATCTCCGTTTTGGTTCTGCCTTTGCGTTGAATGTCATCAGCCAACAGCTGTTCAAACGCTTCAAGCGATAGGGTCCCTAAGTCTTCACCTTTGCGGGTACGGACAGCAACCGCATTGTTCTCGACTTCTTTGTCGCCGACGACGACAAGATAGGGAACCTTGTTAAGAGTATGCTCGCGGATTTTAAAGCCGATCTTCTCGTTTCTCAAGTCAGCATTAACCCGATATCCCAAAGAATCCCATTTTTTGGCCAGATTCTGACAATAATCACGCTGATTATCGGTGATATTCAGTACCGCAATCTGTGTTGGCGCCAGCCAGGTGGGGAACGCACCTTCGTATTCTTCGATCAGTATACCGATAAACCGCTCAAAAGACCCGAGAACTGCACGATGCAGCATAACCGGCGTTTTCCGCTCGGAATTATCCGCTACATACTGGGCACCCAGGCGGCCCGGCATGGAAAAATCTACCTGGATGGTACCACACTGCCATACCCTGCCGAGACAATCCTTCAGGGAAAACTCAATTTTGGGGCCGTAGAAAGCCCCTTCGCCAGGCAGCAATTCCCAATCAACACCTTCCCGATTCAGGGCCTCTTCCAGTGCCGCCTCTGCTTTGTCCCAGACTTCATCCGATCCCACACGCTTTTCCGGACGAGTAGACAACTTGTAAAGAATCTCGGTAAAACCGAAGTCCTCATACACTTCGTGCAGCATTTTCATGAACGCTGACACTTCGTCCTGAATGGCATCTTCCTCGCAGAAAATGTGGGCGTCGTCCTGGGTAAAGCCACGCACCCGCATCAGCCCGTGCAGCGCGCCGGACGCCTCGTTACGGTGACAGGAGCCGAACTCGGCCAGGCGCAGCGGCAGGTCCTTGTAACTCTTCAATCCCTGATTGAACACCTGCACGTGGCAGGGGCAGTTCATGGGTTTGATGGCAAAGTCGTGTTTCTCCGACTCCGTGGTAAACATGCCATCCTTGAACTTGTCCCAGTGCCCGGATTTCTCCCACAAAGTACGGGATACCACCTGCGGTGTCTTGATTTCCTGGTAGCCGTGCTGATGTTGCTTGGCCCGCATGTACTGTTCAATTTCCTGATACAGAGACCAGCCATCCGGGTGCCAGAACACCATACCCGGCGCTTCTTCCTGCATGTGAAACAGGCCTAGCTTCTTACCGATTTTGCGGTGATCCCGCTTCTCGGCTTCTTCCAGGCGATTCAGGTAGGCCTTCAGCTCTTTCTTGTTACCCCAGGCGGTACCGTAGATCCGCTGTAACTGTTCGTTGTTCTGATCACCGCGCCAGAACGCACCTGCCACCTTGGTCAGCTTGAACGCTTTCAGCTTACCCGTACTGGGCACGTGGGGCCCACGGCACAGGTCGATGAAATCACCCTGACTGTAGAACGAGAGATCCTCTTCACCGGGAATATCTTCGATGATACGAACCTTGTACTCTTCGCCCATCTTTTCAAACAGTTTGACGGCATCTCCCCGAGACATAACAGAGCGGGATACCTGTAAGTCCTGCTTCGCCAGCTCTTCCATTCGCTTTTCGATGCGGGCCAGGTCTTCGTTGGTAAACGGGCGCTCATATTTGAAGTCGTAGTAGAAACCGTTTTCAATAACCGGCCCGATCGTTACCTGGGCGCCGGGGAACAGATCCTGCACCGCCATCGCCATCAGGTGGGCTGTAGAGTGGCGAATCACGTCTACGCCGTCGTCATCACGCTCTGTCACAATGGCCAGATCGACATCGTTTTCGATCAGGTGGCTGGTGTCTACCAGCTTGCCATTCACCTTCCCGGCAAGAGCGGCTTTGGCAAGACCCGCACCAATATCGGCGGCAACGTCGTGAACGGTAACGGCTTCTGCAAAACTGCGATGGCTGCCATCCGGCAAGGTAATAACGGGCATAAAACGCTCCTGGTGGTTTCTCAGCGGTGATCTATACCAAAGATCACATGGTGGCCGGCGTCTGCGATACAAACCGCGAGCCGATTCGCACGCGAGTTTACCAGAAAAAAACCCGGCAACAACGCCGGGTTTTCCGAGATCAACAGGCTGGCTGTGACTGCGCCTCCTCTCTGGCCTTACGCTTGAGCTGGCCAAAGGCGACCATCGCCAGCAAAAGCAAAGCCGGAATAAACATCAGTTCGCGTGGCGGGCGCTCCAGCGTCGCCTGAACGGCCTCTATATTCCAGCCAAACTCAATACCGGCATCTGCTGCAGGGCTGCCAAAGTCAACAAAGCCAACCGAGAGCTCATCCCCAATATCAGAGACATCGAGCCCAACCGCCGACATCCGCTCCTGAGCTGAACTACCCTCCGGCAACTCGAACTGAACGTAGGTGGTGATATCGCGGCCATCAAAACCCATACCCGAGACCCTGAACACCACCGCCTCGTCTACGGGAGCGGTTTCAACATACTCCATGATTTCAGCACCGTGCCTTTCTTCATAGGGGGGGTAGATCATGTCCCACCAGAATCCGGGCCGGAACAGGGTAAAGGTGATCAACACCAACAAAAGACTTTCCCACTTGTAGCTCCTGGTAAACCAGTAGCCCTGGGTAGCCGCAGAGAAAACCAGCATCGCCGTGACCGCACTGGCAACAGTGATCAACAGGTCAACCCACCCGGTCAACCCAATCAACAGCAACTGAGTGTTGAAGATAAACATGAACGGCAAAATCGCCGTGCGGATGTCATAAGCAAAGCCCTGGATACCGGTACGAATCGGATCAGCCCCCGAAATAGCCGCAGCCGCGTATGCGGCCAAACCAACGGGCGGTGTATCGTCTGCGAGAATCCCGAAATAAAACACAAACAGGTGTACCGCGATCAATGGCACCAAGAGACCATTCTGCGCGCCCAGGGTGACGATCACCGGTGCCATCAAGGTCGACACCACGATGTAGTTGGCGGTAGTGGGCAAACCCATACCAAGAATCAGGCTGATCACGGCGGTAAAAATCAGCATCAACAGCAAATTGCCGCCAGAGAGAAATTCGACAAACTCGGTCATCACCAGACCGATACCGGTCAAGGTCACGGTGCCCACCACAATACCCGCGGTTGCGGTTGCCACACCGATACCCACCATGTTCCGGGCACCGGTGGCCAGAGAGTGCGCAAGATCGACAAAGCCGCCGGCAAACTCCTGGAGCACTCCTCTGTGTTTGCGGAAGAACGCTTTTAGAGGGCGCTGGGTAAGCACAATAAAGATCATGAACAAGGTCGCCCAGAAGGCAGACAGCTGCGGCGAGAACCGCTCTACCGTGAGGCACCAGACCAACACCACCACCGGCAGCAAGTAGTAAAGCCCGGTCTTAACCGTAGGGCCAACCTCCGGCAATTCGCCCATAGCGGCGCCCGGCTCATCTTCGACCAGCTCAGGAAATCGGGTAGCGTAGCCCACAAGCCCCACATAAACCGCAATTAACAAGGGGCCAAGCACCCAGGGCGCAGCCTCTCCCATCGCCGATTTGGTCCAGCCTATTCCGTAGTAAACAAAAAGGGTCAGTGCGATCAGGCCGATCAACAATACGACCCAGTTCAGCATGCGCTGGGCCAGCGTGGGGCGATTGAGCCTTACCACACCTTCCATCTTCAGCTTGCAGGCTTCGAGGTGGACAATGTACATCAATGCCACGTAAGAAATCATCGCGGGCAAAATAGCGTGTTTGATGACATCAAGGTATGGAATGCCCACATACTCAACCATCAGGAAGGCAGCCGCCCCCATAATCGGTGGCGTGAGCTGACCGTTGGTCGAGGCGGCCACTTCAACGGCACCAGCCTTGGTGGCGGGAAACCCGACACGCTTCATCAACGGGATGGTAAAGGTGCCTGTCGTAACGACGTTGGCAATGGACGAGCCTGAGATCACACCACTGAGGCCGCTGGACACCACAGCCGCCTTGGCCGGACCACCCCGCATATGCCCCAGCAGAGCGTAGGCAACTTTGATGAAGTAATTACCAGCCCCCGCCCGCTCCAAAAGCGCGCCAAAGAGCACAAAAAGAAAGACGAAACTGGTGGAAACCCCCAACGCAACGCCAAACACGCCTTCTGTGCCCAGCCACTGGTGCGAGGCCAACTTATTCAAACTGACGCCTTTGTGGGCAATCACATCCGGCATGTGAGGACCGCCCAGAGAGTACGCAATGAATACGACGGCCACAATGGCCAAAGGAAGACCCAGCGCTCGGCGTGTGGCCTCCAGCAGCAACATCAGGCCAACCATAGAAATCCAGAGATCTGCCGTGGTCGGAGCCCCCGGGCGTGTTGAAAGCTCTCTATAAAAAACGTAAAGATAAGAGGCGGAGAATGCGGCCGCTAACGCCAGCAGCCAGTCATAAAACGGCACTTTGTTGACGTGCACACCTTTAATCATCGGGAAGGCGGAAAACGCCAGAAAGACCGCGAAGGCAAGGTGGATGGAGCGTGCCTCAGTGGAATTAAACAGGCCAAAATTAAAAATAAACGGTAACGGCGATGCAATCCAGAGCTGAAATAATGACCAACAAAGCGGAATAACAAAGAGGATGACAGATGCGGGTCCGGTGAGCGCCCTGCCTCCGATTTCTGTCTGTAAAATCTGATTAACCTTGGCGGCATCAGCACCCGCCCCGGTACCGGGGTCGTTCTTTGCCATAGAATTTACCTGTGGTGGGAAAGAGCCAGACTGGAGTCAACAAAGCGGGCCGGACGCCCGCTCTGTTGTGTGCTCACCGGATCAGTTGATCAAGCCAGCCTCACGATAGTACTTCGCAGCGCCCGGGTGCAGAGGCGCACTCAAAGCATCGGAGACCATCTCTTCTTTGTTCAGGTTGCCAAACGCCGGGTGCAAGCGCTTGAAGCTGTCGAAGTTCTCGAACACGGCCTTAACCACCGCATAAACAACATCATCCGGCACATCGGTCGATGACACAAAGGTTGCCGCCACACCGAATGTTGTAACATCCTGATCGGAACCACGGTACATTCCACCAGGGATCACCGCTTTCCGATAATAAGGATTGTCGTCAATCAGCTTTTTGGTCGCCGCGTTTTCAACATTTACCAAGACGCTGTCACAGGATGTAGTGGCCTCTTTGATAGCACCAGAGGGATGGCCAACCGTGTAGAAGAACGCGTCAATATTGCCGTCACACAAGGCCTGAGACTGCTCCGCTGCCCGGATCTCCGCAGCCATACCAAACTTGTCCATACTCCAACCCATCTCATCCATCAGCACCTCGGCGGTTGCCCGCTGACCAGAGCCCGGATTACCAACGGATACCCGTTTACCTTCCAGATCTTCAAACGTTTTGATTCCGGAGTTTTTACCCGCAACAACGGTGAACGGCTCTGGATGCAGAGAGAAGACCGCTCTCAGCTTTTCGTTCTTGCCGGCATCTTCAAACTGACTGGTACCGTTGTATGCATGGAACTGCCAGTCCGACTGGGCAACCGCCAGGTCCAGCTCACCCGCCCGGATGGAGTTAAGGTTGTAGACCGAGCCACCGGTACTTTCAACCGAACAGCGAATGCCATGGTCCTTACGATCCATATTGACCAAGCGACAGATCGCGCCACCCGCAGGATAATAAACGCCGGTGACGCCTCCGGTTCCAATCGTCACGAACCGCTGTTCCTGAGCCGATACAGCCGTGGATGCAGTGCCAAGGCTCACGGCAGCGGCCACCGCAAAAACGGACGCTCTGAGTTTCAGTGTCATGTGTGCTCTTCCTTCTTTTTTTGGTCGTTATAATTGATTATTCGCCCAGCAGTGCGGGCAAACATCCAAGCAGTGTTAAAACATAGACCACTATGGGCCAGAAATAAAGAAAGCATTAGCTCGCTAACCGTCTGACCTGACAACAAAAAAGCCCGCTTTCGCGGGCTTTTTTGCCGAACCGGACGGTTACTTCACAGCCCGTGCTTTGGCCAACATCTTGTCAGGGCGCAACAAGAACCGCGCCAGTGCCGGCAGCAGCCAGATTGCTCCCACCATGTTCCAAAGGAACATGAAGAACAGCAGGAAGCCCATGTCTGCCTGGAACTTAATCGGCGAGAAGATCCAGGTCACCACACCAAGACCCAGCGTTATGCCAGTAAAGATAACCGCCTTACCGGTAGAACGCAGCGTCTCATAATAGGCATCCTGCAGTGTTTTGCCTTCAAGCAGAAACTTCTCCAGCTTGCTGTAAATATAGATGCCGTAGTCCACACCGATACCCACACCCAGCGCGATGACCGGAAGGGTCGCCACTTTGATGCCAATACCGGATACCGCCATGATGGCCTCACACAAAATCGACGTCAGGCCCAGCGGGATAACGATACAGGCAACCGCACGAATAGAGCGGAAGGTCAGGAAGCACAGCAAGCTGACCACGCTGTAGACCAGGATCAGCATGAGATCCTTGGCACCGGCAATCACCTCATTTGTGGCCGCCTCGATACCTGCATTACCCGCTGCAAGCAGGAAGGTATGCTCATCGTTGCTGTAGGTGCTGGAGAACTCCTCAACCCGCTCAACGACCGTTTCCAGGGTTTCTGCCTTGTGATCCTCAAGGAATACCAGCACCGGGGTCAGGTCACACGTTGTGTTGATCAGGCCAGCCGGAGCCTCACGGATAGACGCGTTGATGATGGTCTGGTTGCGGGAGATTTCGTACCACTTCCAGCTGCCTTCGTTCAGCGCCTTGGTCACCATTTTCGATACATCGGCCAGTGACGCAGAGCTCTGGACACCCGGGGTGTTCTGCAACTCCCACTGCAGCTGATCCATCGCCCGCAGAACATTGTACTGGGTACATTGCTCTTCTTGCGTCTTCACCATCACCACCAGAACATCGGCACTGGTTGAGTAATTATTGATGATATAGGAATTGTCCAGATTGTAGCGGGAATCTGCACGCAGTTCCGGAGCACCTTCATCGAGATCGCCGACTTTCAGATCCTGCTTGTAATACAGGCCCAGACCCAGACCAATCACTGCAATGAGCAAAGAAATCGGTGCCACACCCGGATGCGAGAAGTAGGACATCACACGCCACTTGCGATCCTGCTTCTCACCGTGGTTCTGCACGTGCTTGACGCCACCCCTGGAGATACCAATGTACGACATGAGCAAAACGTGCAACACGAGGTTCGTAATGATAACGAAGGCGACACCCAGACCGGCGGCAATCGCCAGATCGCGGATTACGTCGATTTCGATAAACACCAGCGTCAGAAAGCCAAAGGCGTCTGAGATCAAGGCCAGCATGCCCGGAATGTAAAGCGCCCGGAACGCCAGTCTTGCGGAGGTAACAGCATCAAAGCCTTTGGCAGCTTCAACCGCCATGGCGTTGACTATCTGTACGCCATGACTGATACCAATGGCAAACACCAGGAACGGCACCAGCACCGAGTATGGATCAAGCCCGTACCCCAGCAGACGGAGCGTACCGAGTTGCAAAAACACCGCAACAATGGAGGTAAAAACGGGAACCAAGGTGCCGGCGATGCAGCGGGAATACCAGAACAGCAGCAAAGTGGTCATCAGGATCGTAATGCCCGCAAACCAGGCAATGGATGCGATACCCTCGATCAGATCACCGACTTTCTTGGCAAACCCAACAATGTGAATGCTGACGTCGGGATTCTGTGCCTGGTACTTGTCACGGATTTTCTCTTCCAACTGGCGCGAAAACTCACCGTAATCCAGCGCTTCTCCAGTTTCCGGATTTTTCTCATACAAAGGTGCATACACGATGGTCGAGCGGAAGTTATCCGAAATCAGACGCCCGACTTCAGGCGACCGCAAAACGTTCTGGCGTAACTCCTCCAGGCTTTCGCGGGAACCGTCATAGCCATCCGGAATAACCGTGCCGCCCTGAAAGCCTTGCTCAGTCACTTCTACCCAGCGAACGTTGGAGGTCCAGAGCGACTTCAGACCTGACCGGTCAACGCCGTTAAGGTAGAACACTTCATCCGTGATCTGCTGAAGCGTTTCCATGTAGTCCGCGGTAAAGATATCGCCATCTTCAACCGCTACCGCAATCCGGACAAAGTTACCCAGATTGTCCAGATCATCCCGGTGTTCCAGCATGTTGACGATGTAAGGATGTTCGAGCGGGATCATCCGTTCAAAACTGGCATCCGGCTGAATCTTGATGGCGTTGTAGCCAAGGAACAGCGTCAGAATAAGAAAACCAACCAGGATCAGAACCCGGTTATTGAATATCAGCCGTTCAAGGAACGGCTCCGCCTTTGGCGTTGTAAGGTAATGTTCACCCCTGTCGTGCTTCGGGTTAGACATTAAAAAGCCCCTCTATCCATTAGTCTGTTGATGCCACACCCGGGCGTTAGTTCGGATTCCGGCCACGAGCGTCGGTGTGTTTTACGCCACTCTCGCCGACCAGAAGAAGATTGGTCTCAGCAAGCGGAACTACTGCCATCACACCTTCGCGGTCGTTCCGGAAGTGCACCCGGAAGCTCTCACCACCATCGGTACTCATCAACACAGCGCCACCGTTTCCTACCAGGGTGATCCTGCCATCATCAGCCACGGCACCATTGTTTAACGTTGCCCCGCCTTCGTTAGGCACAACTGTCCAACTGCGGCCAAGGTCGGTGGAACGGAATGCATTACCTCTCAAGCCAAAGGTGATCACCTCATTCACTTGACCGGTGCCAATAACGCCAAACAACGAGCCTGTGTAAGGGCTTTCACGAAGAGTCCAGGTATCACCACCGTCCACAGAAACATGAATCTTGCCCGCTTCACCCACGGCCACCAATCCACCACCGGTCACCTGAGTAATACTGTTGATGTGGAAGCTTTGGGGATTATCCAGCTTTGGCGCCCAGTCTTGCCAGCTCTCGCCACCATCATGAGTTCTCAGGATCATGCCGTAGGCGCCAACCACAAATCCGTGACTGTCGTCTTCAAACCAGACATCAAGAAATGGATTGACCGGCCCCACATCCAGATCAGCCTGCATGTTTTCGAGCGTGAACTGAAGGTCGTCCAGAGCCCATTCGAGATCGGCCTTTTCATCATCCGGCGCCTGCTCGATCTGCTCTTCCAGATCGGCAATCTGCTCTTCCTTGCTTTGCATGGCCAGCTCAGATGCCTGAACGCCGTCCAGCTGCAAGGCCCAGTTTTCGCCACCATCAGAGGAGTGCAGCACCACACCGCTGTGACCAACGGCCCAGCCGTGCTGCTCAGTCCCGAAATCCACAGCGTTCAGCGTTAGTGAGACCGGCACTGCACCCTGGACCCAGGTTTTCCCCTCGTCGTCCGAGAAGATAATGTGGCCACGCTCACCAACAGCCACAATCCGCTCACCGGCCCGCGTTGCGTCATTGAGCAACGATTCGGGGGCCAACAGTGTCGGCCGCGCTGGAATTTCAAGAATATCTGGCAGCGCAAATGCCACCGGCGCTGCCAGCGCCATGGAGAGCCCCACGCCGGCAGCCCCCAGTGTCTCGCACATGAACCTATTAGCCATTCAAATTGCCTTTCCGTTGATTGTATCTTGTTACGCTTCACCCCTGGCCCGGCAGCAACACAAACAAACCGGCAGCCTTAAGGCCGCCGGTGTCCGTGAAAATGCTGCCACTGCGCCAAAACCGGACTGAGCACTGACACCTCAGCGCACACTCCGCCGACGCAGTGCGGCCGGTGAGAAATAACGTGTATTGGGCACATCATCCGTGAATACACGGGTACCAGATTCTTCCGTGTCCAACCCCAGTACGTGGTAACGGCGAGCCTGGAGGTCATGATATACATCAAGGACTGTCCAGACGCCCGGTAATTCATAATAATTTTTTGGAATACCCATGGTTACTCGCCACAATTCGCCCCGGCCGTCATACTGATCAAGCAGCACAGTGTTCCAGCTGTCGGCATCGACATAGAAGCGACGTTTTCCGTAGATGTGGCGCTGACCCCGCTTGAGGTTGGCCTCAACCACATGAACCCGGTGCAATTCCCAGCGAGTCAGGTCCGGATTCAGGTGAGAAACCCCCAGAATGTCGGAATAAGGCGTGCCCTTTTCACCAATCCGGTAGTTGTTGTAGGGAATGTAGATTTCTTTGATGCCCTCGTAATTCCAATTGTAACGATCCATGGCCCCGTTGAAGATATCGGTATCATCGGCGGTGCGCAGGTTATCGGCCGCGGCAATCGGAGAGTCGTAACCCAGATTGGGTGCCCGGCGAACACGGCGCTGGCCAGCATTGTAACCCCAGCCATTACGCGGGTTGATGATCTGATTCAGGGTTTCGTGTACGAGAATCGCGCCACCCGCCAGGCGAGGTGGGGACTGGGTGAATGAGAGGTAGTAGAAGATAATGTTATCAAGATCGCTCTCATCGCCTTCTGGGCTGTAAAAGTTGAAGAAGGCTTCTTGCTGGGAGGTCACCAGACTATAATCACCGTTGGTCTGCACCGCCACTTCACTGGAGCGACGAGTAATGGAGACACCGCGCCAACGGGTGAGGTGGTTCCAGATAACCTGCCAGGCTTTTTCTTCATCCGTGCCATGCAGTATCGGGAACGGGTAACCCCCATACGCACCGTTCAAACCCTCGGCTTGCCCCACAATCTCAGCATTAACAGCATTCTTGCGGGTATTCTCCGCCACCCAGTCCGGCACCGCGTGCGTTCGGCGCGATTGATAAACAGGAATGCGGAACGTCGTCGGATAATTCTCGAGCATGGCCTTTACGCCATCGGTCAGATACTCACTGTACTGGTCCATATTGGTGGCAGTAATCGTGAACAGAACCTGATCATCCGGAAAAGGATTAATGTGATGTTGACCACTGCCCTGATAGCCCGCCGGCGCTTCTGTCAACCCGCCATCCCAGGCTGGAATGGTGCCCGCCTCGTTGCCTGCTTTCACGGAGCCAAAAGGAGTGAGATCCTGACCAAGGCGGCTGGCCTCGGCAGCCGATACTGCAGCCTGAACAGGAGCTGTCGCAAACGAAAGCGCAAGCAACCCGCCGAAAAATGCGTTTTTGTTGTTTCTCATTGTGCAACCTTAGAGCCGTCTGGAAGCCCTTTTGGGCTTTATTGTTATGGTCTGATTCAATCGCAGACTTTTATTCAGATTAGCCGATTGGGCAATATTGTCTATCGACCGAAAGTGCGATTTTGTATCCGGCGGTGACGACGGCGTTACAATCACCGCTGAATACAGGCCCGACGTCAGTCTGCCAGGCTTTTGTGAACGACTTCGTAGACGTCCCTGGAAAGCTCGTCTTTATCACGAATACGCTCAAGGGCGGCTTTCATTTGCTCACGATGATGCGGTGCAAATTTTTTCCAGCGGGTCAGCGGAGACACCAAACGTGCAGCGATCTGAGGGTTACTGTCATCCAGCCGGCATACCTGCTCTGCCAGGAACTGATAGCCGGTGCCATCCGGGCTGTGGAAGGCTGACAGATTTTGACCGGCAAACGCCCCCACTACAGAGCGCACCTTGTTAGGGTTTTTCCAGTCAAACGCCGGGTGCTGCAGTAGCTGCTGAATTTGAGGCAATTGCCCTGCCCGATCACTGGAAGCCTGCACGGAGAACCACAACTCCACTACCTGAGGATCATCACTGAAGCGCTGATAGAACGCGGTCAGCGCCTGATTACGCTGAGTTTCAAACCGGGAGTTCACCATGGCTCGCAAGGCGCCGAGACGATCGGTCATATTATCGGCGTTCTCAACCTGCTCGCTGGCCAACGCCAATGCCTGCTCGTCATCAATATGCAGCAGCCAGGCAAGCGCGATGTTACGCAAGCTTCGGCGGGCAATGGCCTCCGGGGATAACCGGTAATCGCCGTGATCCAGATTGCGCTGGTAGCACGTCAGGAGCTCGTCACGTAGCGCGTGCGCGAGGTGTTTCAACACACGCTCACGGGCCGCATGGATGGCGGGCACATCTGCCTGTTCAGACAGTTCCACCAGATAGGCCTCTGATGGTAACAGCAGCATCTTGGCCACCAGGGCCTGGTCCAGAGATACATTATTCAAGAGTTGGCGGTAAGCATCCACCAGCCGAGGCTCAATGGGCGCATCGTCTGGCGCACCAAGCAGGGACTGAATCACATCCACCGCCAGCCGCTGACCGGCATCCCAGCGGTTGAAACCGTCAGGATCGTGGCTCATCAGAAAAAGAAGCTGCTCACGGGTCCAGGAATACTGCACGCGGACCGGCGCCGAAAAATCCCGAAGCAAAGAGGGCACCGGGCGCTCAGACAGGCCGTGGAACTCTACGCAGTGCTCAGATTCCGTAAGCTCGAGCACCCGATCCTGCGGACCGTTCTGTTCTTCTGCGCTCAGATTAAGCGGCAAAGGCTCACCAGCACGGTTCAGCAGGCCCATCGCAAAGGGAATGTGCTGCGGTTTTTTATGGGTCTGACCCGGCGTATCGGGAATCGATTGCTTGATCGTGAGCCGGTAAATGCCATCGCTTTCGTCATAGTCGTCTACCACGGTCACAATCGGCGTACCCGCCTGCTCATACCACAGCCGGAACTGGTTCAGATCGCGACCGGAAGCGTCTTCCATCGCGCGAACAAAATCGTCGGTGGTCACGGCCTGACCATCATGGCGCTCGAAGTAAAGATCACTGCCCTTGCGGAACATCTCTGAGCCCAACAAGTTGTGGAGCATACGCACCACTTCTGCACCTTTTTCATAGATGGTGAGGGTGTAGAAGTTGGTAATTTCCATATACGAGGCCGGGCGAATCGGATGCGCCATAGGACCGGCATCTTCAGCAAACTGGGCGGTGCGCAGCAAGGTCACGTCTTCAATACGCTTGACCGTGGGCGACCCCATATCCGCTGAAAACTGCGAATCCCGGAACACGGTAAAGCCTTCCTTCAGGCTCAACTGAAACCAGTCCCGGCACGTCACCCGGTTGCCTGACCAATTATGAAAATACTCATGGGCGACGATGGCTTCAATACGCTGAAATGCCGCATCCGTCGCGGTGTCCTGGCTGGCCAGCACACACGAGGAGTTAAAGATGTTCAGGCCCTTGTTTTCCATGGCACCCATGTTGAAATCATCTACCGCTACGATCATGAAGATATCCAGATCGTACTCCCGGCCGTACACTTCCTCGTCCCAGCGCATGGAGCGCTTGAGCGCGTCCATGGCGTAATCGCATTTTTCCGAGTTACGGGGCTCCACGTACATGCGGAGATCGATGTTCCGGCCCGAGCAAGTGGTGAAGGTGTCTTTCTTCTCCAGCAAATCTCCCGCCACCAGGGCGAACAAATAGGCCGGCTTGGGGAACGGGTCTTCCCAGGTAACAAAGTGCCGACCATCATCCAGGTCGCCCTGCTCAACGGGATTACCGTTAGACAACAATATTGGGTAGGCACTCTTGTCTGCTTCAACGCGGGTGCGGAACCGGGCCATTACATCGGGGCGATCGGGGTAGTAGGTGATGCAGCGGAAGCCTTCGGCTTCACACTGGGTACAGAACATACCAGATGACTTGTACAAGCCTTCAAGGCGGGTGTTTTTCTGGGGCTCTATCCAGGTCACTACCGCCAGCTCAAACTTGGCAGGCACCCCGGGGACCACTAGCTTGTCGCCCTCATTCTGATAGCGACTTGCCGGCAGAGCTTCACCATCAAGCGTCAGGGACTCCAGCGTCAAGCTGTCGCCATTCAACTCCAGCGGCGCACCGACGCTGGCCTCAGGATTACGGCGCAGAGCCAACTTGCTGTGCACACGGGCACCGTCCTCGAACAATTCAAAACGCAGGTCCACCTGATCCACAAAGTACGCAGGTGCCTGATAGTCGCTGAGGTAGATGGTTTGGGGCTGATTGGTACGCATTCACACTCTCCAAAAAAGGTGTCCTGACCCGACACACAGGGCGCGAGCCAGAAGAAAAACGTGTGGGCTCAGTCAAGAACCCGGAACCGGACTTCGTAACCGGTGAATTTTCGGATATTGATGACGCCGGTATCCAGCATCAGATACTGGCCCTTGATCCCCTCAAGCAGCCCTTCCACTTCCGGTGTTTTGTCCAGGTTGTGGGTTTTCACTTTCGACGGCCACACATCCACCGGGTAACCCAGACTTAATGAGGCTTCATCCACCACGTTGATGCTGTCGTCACCGTGGTGCTGTTTCAGAGTCGCCAGATCGCCTTCAATCAACGTCAATATGCGCCGCCGCTCCTCCAACAGGTCCAGCTCCGGCACGTCACCCTTGAGCATGGCTCGCCAGTTGGTGCGATCTGCCACATGTTGTTTGCAAGCCACTTCCACCAAACCCGACAGGTACCGGCTGGAGACACGAAGCATGGGAATGGCATCCACTGCACCCTGATCAATCCAGCGAGTGGGCACCTGGGAGCTCCGGGTAATGCCCACCTTCAGGCCGCTGGAATTAGCCAGGTAGACCACGTGCTCCACCATGCAATTGCGCTCACCCCATTCCGGCTCCCGACAAGTGCCCAGGTGGAAATGGCACTTCTCCGGGCTCATGATACAGCTGTCACAGGCCGCAAGCTTCCGAAAACAGGGATAGCAGAAGCCCTGGCTGAAGCTCTTTTTGGTGGTCCGGTCACAATGAATACAGCGAATGATGCCGTCATAATCCAGACGGACCTTACGACCGATCAACTCGTTCAGGGGAACCTCAGTATCGCCGACCTTAAGCGCATAGGACACTGGGCTTCCCGCCTTAGCCGGCATTTTTCTCAGCCTGCCGGTAACATCGATGGGCACACTCAAACCTTGACCTCAACAAACTGATCCGGGTCTACGTCTTTTTTCCGCGTGCTGAACTGTACTGAGGGATCGCAGGCTGTGCCTGCTTTCTCACCACGATCCAGATAACCAACCCGCTGCTCTTCCGGAATGTTGTGCTTGTTCTCGTAGTATATGACCGCTTCAAGGCTGATCGCGCGCTGCTCCCGAGACATCGCGCGGCCGTCTGGCCACTTACCCAATTCGATGGACTGTTTGAGATTGCGGTACACCATCGGATCCAACCGCTCGATCAATTCGTCGTAGGTCATAACGCCTCCTGAAAAATGATTCATAAAAAGCTCGGCAAATCCGTTTGACAGACGCAAATGATAACAATTATCATTAAAACACCAAATGACGGAACGTCGTGACATTTGGTCTCTCATCAGGAGCTATAAGCTCTTTTTCAGCCCCGCCAGTGTGCGGGGCTTTTTTCGTCCAGCTACCTTGCTCTGCGCCGCAGCGGCATGATGACGGCCAAAGCCAGGCCAGAGATAAAACCGCCAAGATGGGCTTCGTTCGCCATGCGCCCCACGCCTATCATTTCAGGGATGGGTGTAAAGCCGATAACCATCCACACCAGTGCGAAGGTCACCAGGGCAGGCGGGAACTGGAATCGCGGCCAGCGCCTCTGGCTGATCCAGCAGTAACCCAATATCCCGTAGACGACGCCAGACAAGCCGCCAAACAATGGCCCCGACACCAGATACTGCAGACCGTTTGAACCCAGGCTCGTTACCAAAAACAGAGCCAGAAGACGGCCCTTGCCGTCAATCCATTCGATTTGACTCCCCAAAAACCACAAGATCACAGAATTGAAAATGATGTGGGTCCAGCTAAAGTGCAAAAAATCCGGGGTAATCAGTCGCCAGATCTGGCCACTGGCCAGCGTTGCTGACAGCGCATCCAGCCGCCCATTCAAGGAACTGAACACATCCCAGGGAAATGCTCGCGGATCCACAATCATCATTGCGGCGGCTACGGAGTTCTGCCCCATCGAGGTGAGCCATACCATCACCAGAGCAATCGCGATGATCGCAACCACAAAGGGTGCATGCCGTGGTGTCGGTTGCCAGCGTCCGCTCGGCGTAACCGGAGAAGATGTTTGTTGATCCAAGTGCACCTCGTTGATTCTTACCGCGCGACACTGTCTTCGCTGGTGGGGTAATCCGACTGCTCTGGCCGATCTACATCTACCCAGACAAATTTATCCCGGGATAGTGCCTTCTCGTCGTCTAACCGATACGCCACCAACTTGCCATATTTTACGGCGCTGTAGTCGATACAGGCCACGTTCGGCTTTAACGGAGCGGGCTCACCTTCCATCCAGTAGTGCCCGACAAAGACCGGTGGTGCATCCTGTGAATAGGTAATCAGCTGCTTGAGTTCGTGATCCTGAAGCTCCATGCGCGCCACCTCTGGCGGTAACGGGTCCGGTTGAAAGACAACATCGGCGTAAGTGGCCGGATTGTCGGCCCAGAATTTGGTACGGAAAAACTCCCGCACGTAGCCATCGCGGCCTGTGATTTTAACACCCTCAGGCAACCGAAGGTCGGTACCCCGGAGCAGTGTATCCATCACCTGGCCAGCAAAGGACTCGATCGCCGCCGACGCGTGCAGGAAGTCCTCGTCAATACAGGCGCCCCCCTGGCTCTGCCGGAATTTATCGATCAACTCCTGGTCCCAGCAGGCGTGTACTGCCCGAAAGTGGTCTTCTTCAATGAACAAAGGAATGGTGTAAAACCACTCCAGGAACTCATTCCACTCATAGGGGTACGCATCAAACTGCTCAAGCGTTTCCTTGATCAGTCGGTCGTGACGGGCATTATGCTCACGCAGGAACTGCTTGCCACTGCCAGGCCGGGCACGAGTGCAGTAACCGAGTGCGTTGTATTCATGATTACCCATGACGATTTGGGCAGCGCCGTGCTCAACCATATCTCGGACCAGATGCAGCGATTCACGGATTCGCGGGCCACGGTCGATGATATCGCCAATAAAGATGGCCTGCCGCCGGGGATGCTGGTAGATGCCGTTCCGTTTGCGATAGCCCATCTGTTCAAGCAGTCGCTCCAGGGTATGGGCGCAACCGTGAATGTCACCGATGATGTCGTAGCCGCGGCTCGCGGCTGTCGTGTTACCCACCATAATCAACTCGCTGCTATTTCGCTTGCCCACCCCAGCTTGTCACGGCAGGTGGCATAGAAATTGTGATCGGTCGGGTGGATCAGACGGACCTTGAAGGGCTTCTTGGTGATGCGGATGATGTCGCCCGGCGCACAAGCGATGTTCATCTGGCCATCAAAACTGATCTGCGGATAGGTCTCGTTGGTCTCCCCGATCACCAGTTTGATCTCGCTCTTGCCATCCACCACGATCGGACGACTGCTCAGAGTGTGAGGGAACATGGGCACCAGCACGATGGCATCCAGCTTTGGGTGCATGATGGGGCCACCGGCGGAGAGCGAATAAGCCGTGGACCCGGTCGGCGTCGATACAATCAGGCCATCAGAGCGTTGACTGTAAACAAAGTGACCATCCACATACAGATCAAAACCGATCATCCGGGTCGATTTACCGGGGTGCAGAACTACGTCGTTCAAGGCGGAGCCAAAGCCCAGAGGCTGGCCATTGCGCTCGACGTGGCCGTCGAGCAGGAAGCGGGATTCCTCAATGTACTCACCCGCCAGCACCTGGCCAAGGCGCTCTTCCAGATCCGAGGGCGAAATATCGGTGAGGAAGCCGAGCCGACCACGGTTTACGCCAAGAATGGGGATTTTGGATTTAGCCAGTTCCCGGGCCGCGCCCAGCAGACTGCCATCACCCCCCACCACGATGACCAGATCGCAAATTTCGCCAAGGAGCTTTTTGCTGGCCACCTGCAACCCGTGGCCCGGTATCATGGTGGCGGTCTCTTCTTCGATGATGACCTGATAGTTATTGGCGGTGAGGTATTTCTTCAACTGCCGCAACGATTCGACCACCTTGACGCTACCCATGCGCCCGATAATGCCGATGTTCCTGAACTGGTCCATGAAGTATCCCGTGGTGTCTGAATAAGCCAGGAAAGGCCCGCGCCAACCCTGATACGTGAGAAACAGAACCACAGTTTAACGAATCTCTGGCAGATACTGAAAAAAGATCCGCGTCAGGTTTTGTGTTGATCGCAGCGATCATCCACTCCGGACTCAAATTCTGCCGGCTGGGTGACCCGCATGATCGGCTCGGCGCACGCCGCCCCGTCATCATCACGGTGACCGCACACCGGGTGCTCGTAATGCGCCAGCCATTCTTTATAGGCAGGCTCATTCATGCCACAACGCTCAGCGGCATAGGCCAGAGGGTTATTGAAGTAGGTTTCGATATCGGCGTAAGGCAGGGTGATATGGCCGACACCCGCGTGATAGGCCACCAAAAAGACCACTTGACTGCGCAATTGCTCAAGCAACGAGTCCTCGGGCAGTTCTCGATGCCTAAGCTCATGATTCTCCTGCTCAAGTTTTACGATTTTTTCGTCTCGCAGCTCCAGCTCCCGCTGTTTACGCTCAAGCTGCTCTCGCAACAGCACGGTTTCGGCATCGGTGTTGGTTTCATGACGCTGGCGGGCATCGCCTTCGGCCATTTTTTCCTGCATCGACAGGTACTGCTCATTGCGTTGTGACAGACGTGTTTTGAGTTGCTCGTTGCTCAGCCTTACTCTCTCATAACGCTGCTCAAGAGCGGTCATATCACTGCGCAGCGCTTGTATTTCCAGGCGATGCTCCCGCTGGAGATCGGCCAGGGAATCACGATGCACGCTTTGCAATGTCTTGATTCGAAGCCGCTGCTCCCGAAGCAGTTGCGCCAGGCGCGCGCGGTCACGGCTGTCGTCGTCGGCAGACGGATCAGGACTGGACGCAGTCAAAACCGGGATATTTTCTTCTTCAGGTTCAGCTTTCTGAAAATGCAGGGTATTGGCAATCACTGCCTTGCGGATTGTCTGGAAATGGTTGCTGCCCGGTGTCATGTCGGGATCCCAGAGTTCTTCAGCAAACGATGGATCGGGGCATTGACTGCGGCACACCAACCGGATCGGACCGCCACCCATGTCAGGGCCTTTGGCACCTTTTTCGGCCAGCGCTTCGATGGGAACGTTCCAATTGCTGTCGGCCCGCCCCTCTTCGTCAAACCAGATCCGGAAGAACACCAGCTCACGGACGTTAAGATCCGGGCTCAGGTTAACCAGAATTGCCCGCACTTCGGTCTCTGCGAGATCCGACAGGCCCACATAGCCATCCAGAAACGCGCCAAATTCTGACAAACGCATCTGGCGGGCAACCTGACTGCCCTCCGTAAAGAAAACCGCCGAGTAACCCTCAGCTGCCGGGCCGGCATTAACCATCCACCATCTCCATGCTCCGGAAAGATCCTGTAAAGGGACGACTGGGCCGGGCGAAAGGTTCCGTTTTCCGCCCACCCATTGTTCCTTTAGTCTAGCCGGAGCTTAACCGAAGCACAGCGAAATACTGCAACGTTTTGTGATCAGATCTGCGCAGCCAGGCGACTGCCCTGATCAATGGCCCGCTTTGCATCCAGCTCTGCAGCCACATCAGCACCACCGATCAAGTGTACCGGCACACCTGCAGATTCGAGACCCGCCTGCAGCTCCCGCAGTGGCTCCTGGCCAGCACACACAATGATGGTATCTACCGGCAACAGCTTGTCTTCACCATGCTCTGCGCCCTTCGGAGTAACGGTAATATGCAGGCCCGCATCGTCAATCTTGCGATAGCTAACACCCGGAACCATCTGAACCTGACGATGCTTCAGGGAGGTACGGTGAATCCAGCCGGTTGTTTTCCCCAGATCTTTACCGACCTTAGACGACTTACGCTGCAGCAGATAAACCTCGCGGGCCGGCTCTGGAACTTCCGGAGTCATACCCTGAATACCGCCACGGTGCTGTACCGTAAGGTCAACACCCCACTCTTTCATGAAGTGCTCTGTATTCAAGGCGGGAGACTCGCCCTTGTGCACGATGAATTCAGAAACATCAAAGCCAATACCACCTGCACCGATCACCGCAACCCTTTGACCTACCGGCTTACGGCCTAACAACGCATCGAGGTAACCGATGACTTTCGGATGATCGATTCCTTCAATATCCGGCATGCGCGGCTCAACACCGGTTGCCAGAATCACGTCATCAAATCCTCCGGCCTTCAGATCGTCGGCAGAGACACGAGTGTTCAGGCGAACATCCACACCGTGCTTATCGAGCATCACCCGGAAATAGCGCAGGGTTTCGTAAAACTCTTCCTTGCCAGGAATCCGTTTAGCCACGTTGAACTGGCCGCCAATCTCGCTGCCGGCATCAAACAGCGTGACCTTGTGACCACGCTCAGCCGCAACAGACGCAAACGCAAGGCCAGCAGGACCGGCACCAACCACGGCGATGGATTTGGGTGTCGCCGTTTGCACGTAGGCCAGCTCGGTTTCATTACAGGCCCGGGGATTCACCAGGCAGCTGGTCAGCTTGCCACTGAATGCATGGTCCAGGCACGCCTGGTTACAGCCAATGCAGGTGTTGATTTCATCAGCCCGATCTTCTTCAGCCTTGAGCATCAGATCGGCGTCCGCCAGGAAAGGCCGCGCCATAGACACCATATCGGCATCGCCATCAGCCAGAATCTTCTCAGCCACGTCTGGCATGTTGATGCGGTTAGTGGTCACCAGCGGAATACTCACCTCGCCTTTCAGCCTTGCGGTCACCTTGGTAAAGGCACCACGGGGGACCGAGGTGGCGATCGTTGGAACGCGGGCTTCATGCCAACCGATACCGGTATTGATAATGGTGGCGCCGGCCTTCTCGATTTCCTTGGCCAGCTGCACAACCTCTTCCCAATTGCTACCCTCTTCGATCAAGTCGAGCATGGACAATCGATAGATAATGATGAAGTGCTCTCCCACCCGTTCACGTACTCGGCGAACGACTTCAACAGCTAACCGTATACGGTTCTCGTAGCTGCCGCCCCACTGATCGGTACGATGATTGGTGTGCTTAACGATGAACTGATTGATGAAGTAACCTTCAGAACCCATGATCTCAACACCGTCATAGCCGGCCCGCTGGGCCAACGCAGAACAGGTAACGTAATCATCAATCTGCTTCTGAATACCCGCTTCGTCCAACTCTTTGGGCTTGAACGGGTTGATGGGCGCCTGGATGGCAGACGGAGCAACCAATTCCGGGGAATAGGCGTACCGGCCCGTATGCAGGATCTGCATACAGATTTTACCGCCGGCTTCATGCACAGCCTGGGTGATCACTTTGTGCTTATCGGACTCTTCCTCAGTCGTCAATTTAGCCGCATGCTGGAACGGGCTGCCTTCACTGTTGGGCCCGATCCCACCGGTCACAATAAGGCCAACACCACCACGGGCACGTTCCGCATAAAACGCAGCCAGCCGTTCGAAGCCGTTCTTCACTTCTTCAAGGCCGGTATGCATGGAACCCATCAGGGCGCGGTTACGCAGGGTGGTAAAGCCCAGATCCAGAGGCTCGAGCAGGTGCGGATACTTGTTGACGCCAGCAGTTGCAGTCATCGGTAATCTCCTCATCGTATTGTCAGGCCGGGTAACTCAAGGCTCCCGTTGTTATAGCGCTACACTACCCAGCATCTCCCGAGCCAACAATATCCAAAGGCAACATTTTATTATCTTAAAACAACAGCCATAATAGGCCCATGACACTCACAACCCAACCCAAAAAGAACGCGCTCGGCGATATCAGCCTGCTTTACGCCTCAGTACTCCTGCGCGCCACAGCGGCAGAAGGTGGCGATGCCGAACACCTGAAAGCACAGTTCCACCTCAGTGACTCGGGATTGGCATCACCAGACGCCAGGATCAGCATCCCCAGATTTATGCGCCTCGGCCACGCTGCAATCACGACCACTGGCAACGCAGCCCTGGGCCTTCGAATGGGGGCACTGACTCGCCCGGTAGATGCCGGAATCGCGGGGCTGGCCGCGGAAGCGGCCCCCTCTGTCGGGCAGGCGCTCGCCACACTGATCCGCTATTCGCTGTTAACCAGCCAGAACTCCCGGGGCGAACCCACACTGAACGCAGAGCAGCGCACGGCCCGGTTCTATTCAATTCAGCCCTACAACCGATACAACTACTTTGTGGTGGATTCGATCCTGGCGGCGTGGACTCAACTGGCGCGACACCTGACCGGGCGCTACGACGTGCTTGAGCAAGTCTGTATTGAGTATTCGTCGATCGGACTGGATGACGTGTTCGAGAGCTGGTTTCGGTGCCCCGTTGAATTTGGAGCCACCGAGAACTCGATACGGCTCAAACCCAGCGCTTGGCTGCAAACGCCTTTTCAGGCCCATAAGGGAATGCATGAGAAACTGACCAGCTGGTGTGATCACGAGCTCACGCAAATTCGCAAAGGCTGGAGCGTTGCCGATCGGGCCAGATACCTGATCACACCGCTACTAAGGGGCGAAACACCCACATTGGAGGCACTGGCGACGCGACTGGGCACAACCCCCTGGACACTGCAACGGCAACTTGCCAGTGAAGGCACGGGGTTCCGGCACTTGCTGGATGACACCCGAAAACAACTGGCTCAGGACTATTTGCAAGAGACCAACAGCTCGTTATCTGAAATTGCATGGCTGCTGGGATTTGCCAATCCACCGGCGTTTCACAAAGCGTATCAGCGCTGGTATGGCCTGAGCCCTGGAGAGCACCGAAAGACAAAAAACAGAGAGTAGAGCGATAGCAGAGGAACTACAAAGGGGGAGAAAAATGGCGGAGCGGACGGGACTCGAACCCGCGACCCCCGGCGTGACAGGCCGGTATTC
>NZ_JACUUB010000073.1 GCF_014859525.1 Marinobacter sp. | reverse complement strand
GAGTACCTGGCTACGAACCAGGCGGTCGGAGGTTCGAATCCTCCCAGCCGCGCCAAATGAAAGTCAAAGCGCCTCATTCTGTGCACTCCACAGTTTGGGGCGTTTTGCATTAACGCCACCTGTCTTTTCCTGACCCGTCCCGGTTGCGCGATATTTGTACAAAACAGACCTGCTGCCTATTCTATATGGTGTAACCCAGACATTTGTCAGAGAGGTTCTCCATGAACAAAACGATCAATGGTGCCTATGAAAATCATGATCAGGCCAAGAATACTTGGGATGATCTGATTGGTTCGGGAATTCCTCGGGATAATATCTACATTGATGAGGACAACAAGCTGGTTAAGGTGATTGTGCCAGAAGAGGCAGAACGTGAGATCAGAGAGATATTTGATCGGCACAAGCTGCACTGAAAGGGCAGCCGGGGACCATTCAGTCATGCGCCCATAATAAATTGGTGCGCATGACTTTGAAGATACCGTCGTCGCCTATTTCCGGGCAGGGCGGAGGGTTTACCACATCAGATCGTCAGGGATCTCGTAACCGGCGTACGGATCGTCGTCGCCCTGGTCTTCTGCCTGGCGATCATGCAGCACAACCACCGCAGCCGCGTCTCGTTCCATAATTTTACGGGCAACAGCTTCAGCCACAAGCTCGTACTCACCGTTAATAAATACCACTGCCAGGCGCCCACGAGACAGCTGGTCCACCATCTTGTCGTCCACAAAGATCTTTTTGATCTTCTTGTCGTGGACAAACTGATAGGACGTTTCGCCGCGACTGCGGTTCAGACGATTGGTTTCAACCAGTTGACGAATCTGGGCCTGAATGGCTTTTTTGTCGGCTTCTTTCTTGCGCTCGAGGTTCAGTTGCCGGTCATGCTCGGCTTTTTCCTGTCGAGCCTTGCGGGCACGCTCTTCGGCTTCATTGACCTGAACTGTTCCTTTGGGTTGCTGTTTGCGTTGCTTGCGCTTCTCGCTGCGAATGCTTTTGGCTTTTTTCTCGTCGGCCAGTCCGGCTTTGAGTAGTTGATCCTGCAAAGACGCCATCAGTGACTCCGTGGATTCGTGATAAACTTTAGTAAATATCTGTCTAGTATACGCCGTCAGTGCTGGCTCAATAACCCACGATTTCTTACCCCACGGATTTTTCTATGTCTTCTTTTAAAGAGCTTGGCCTCTCATCGTCCATGCTGACCAATCTCGACCGATTGGGCTTTGCTCAGCCTACCGGAGTTCAGGTTAAAGCCTTACCGCCCGCTTTGGCGGGTAAGGATGTAATCGCCATGGCTCAGACCGGTAGCGGAAAGACCGCTGCCTTTGGCATTCCTCTGATCGAACGACTGCAACCCAAACGTTTTGCGGTACAGGCACTGGTGCTCTGCCCGACGCGAGAGTTGGCAGATCAGGTGGCAAAAGCACTGCGTGAGTTGGCCAGGGCGAAAGAGAATGTCAAAGTTCTGACCTTGTGCGGCGGTGTTTCAATTGGGCCGCAGATTGGCTCGCTTAGTCACGGTGCCCACATCATTGTGGGAACGCCCGGGCGAATCGACGACCATATCCGGAAAGGCACTCTGGCTCTGGATAACGTGAATACTCTGGTGCTGGATGAGGCCGACCGGATGCTGGATATGGGCTTCGAGGAAGTGGTTGCCTCGATTCTTGCGCAAACACCGTCTTCCCGGCAAACCTTGCTGTTCTCGGCAACCTGGCCAGCCCCTATCCGCACACTGAGTGAGCGCTTCCAGGTGAACCCGGAAGATGTGAGGGTAGAAGCTCAACATGCCGAAGGTAGCATTTCGGAGCTGTTCTATGAAATCGCTCCAAACCAGCAAGTAGAGGCAATCGCAGCGCTGTTATCGCGTTATCAGCCAGCTTCGTCACTGATTTTCTGCACTACTAAGCGCGACTGCGATGACCTTACCGGCCAGCTTCAGGAGTTGGGTTTTGCAGCGCTCTCTTTGCATGGAGACCTGGATCAGAAGGATCGCGACGGTACGCTCGTCAAATTTGCCAACCAGAGCTGTACGGTTCTGGTGGCGACCGATGTTGCTGCCCGCGGTCTGGATATAAAGGCATTGCCCCTGGTGATCAACGCCGAGCCTGCTCGTGATCCGGAAGTGCACACCCATCGCATCGGCCGAACTGGTCGAGCGGGTGAGCAAGGGCATGCCGTGACTCTTTGCACACCCAGACATGGCCATAAAGTCTCGCGCCTGGAATCGATCCGGGGCAGCGCGGTGGAATGGGGTGATACCGGAGATCTTATGGCGGAACCGCTTCGATTGGTGCGGCCAGCCATGAAGACATTGTGCCTGGCCAGTGGCAGGAAAGAGAAAGTGCGCCCCGGGGATGTGTTGGGTGCATTAACTGGTGATGCTGGTATTCCGGGCACGGCTGTTGGCAAGATTGACCTGTTCGATTTTCAGTGCTTTGTGGCTGTCCAGGCAGCATGGGCTGACCGTGCGCTGGCACGGCTGGAGAGCGGCAAAGTAAAAGGGCGGAAAATCAGGGTTCGGTTTGCTTGATTCGGCGTTCGGCGAATTTTTGTTCAAGACGCCAAAAAAACAGGGGATCGCTCGGAAAGTCCCTATAGAAATATGCTCTTCAGGTTGCTCCTGATCAATGAAACCGGTAAATTACGGAGGATTTTGCCTCCCGATTTGATCGTCTTAGCCACTAGACTTAGGTCTAGGTGGCCGGATTGGTTGAACGGGGAAATCTCACAAATCAATACAGGTAGCTGTTTGATATGAATGAGCTGATGTCACAAGCCGTCGAGTTAATGATTGCTGGAATGGGTTTTGTGTTTTCGTTCCTGGTTATTCTGGTGTTCGCGACACTCCTCATGTCCAAACTCATAGTACGGTTTGCGCCGCCAGAGCCGGCAACCCCGGCTAAAACGCCACGTGCCAAGCCTAAGGCGCCCGCGTCGGTTGACCCTGACACCGCCGAGGCCATTAAAAAAGCAATTGCACAATATCGGGCACGCCACAAGAAGTGACCCGTCGCACGATTAGAACCTTTTAACAGAAGGCTGACACGATGACTGACACGAAGAAACCGCTGGGGATTACGGACGTAATTCTGCGAGACGCCCACCAATCCCTGCTTGCCACCCGGATGCGGCTGGACGACATGCTGCCAATTGCCGAGAAACTCGACAAAGTCGGTTTCTGGTCTCTTGAATCCTGGGGTGGTGCCACTTTTGACTCTTGTATTCGTTACCTGGGCGAAGATCCCTGGGAGCGCATTCGCGAATTGAAAAAAGTCATGCCCAACACGCCCCAGCAAATGCTGCTGCGCGGCCAGAACCTGTTGGGTTACCGGCATTACGCGGATGATGTGGTAGAGCGGTTTGTTGAACGGGCGGCCGAAAACGGAGTAGACGTATTCCGTATCTTCGATGCGATGAACGATCCTCGGAACATGGCCACTGCCATCAAAGCTGTGCGCAAAACCGGTAAGCATGCCCAGGGCACCATCGCATATACCACCAGCCCGGTACACACGATAGAGATGTGGGTAGAGCTGGCGAAGGAAGTTGCCGATATGGGTGCTGATTCCATTGCCATTAAAGATATGGCGGGCATCCTCAAGCCTTACGTGGCTTTTGATCTGGTCAGCCGTCTTAAGAAAGAGCTGGATATTCCGATCCACATGCAGTGCCACGCCACGACCGGTATGTCTACCGCGACCGCCATCAAGGCAGCGGAAGCCGGTATCGATAATGTGGATACCGCCATTTCCTCCATGAGTATGACTTACGGCCATTCGCCCACAGAAGCCGTGGTTGCCATTCTGGAAGGGACCGAGCGTGATACCGGGCTTGATCTGAACCTGCTGGAAGAAATTGCCAGCTATTTCCGTGACGTTCGTAAGAAGTACGCCAAGTTTGAAGGCAGCCTTAGAGGCACTGATTCTCGTATCCTGATTGCTCAGGTGCCGGGCGGCATGCTGACCAACATGGAAAATCAGCTGAGAGAGCAGAACGCGAGCGATAAGTTCGATCAAGTACTGGCTGAGATTCCGAAAGTGCGTGAAGACCTGGGCTTTATTCCGCTGGTTACCCCGACGTCCCAGATCGTAGGCACCCAGGCGGTGCTGAACATACTGACGGGTGAGCGTTATAAGTCTATCTCCAAGGAAACCTCTGCCATCCTCAAGGGTGAGTACGGGGCCGCTCCGGCTCCGTTCAATAAAGAGCTGCAAGAGCGCGTTCTTGATGGTGCAGAAGCCATTACGTGCCGCCCGGCCGACAATATTGATCCAGAAATGGACAAGCTGACGGCCGAGCTCAAAGATCTGGCCAAAGAGAAAGGCATCAAGCTGGCCGAGCAGGAAGTAGACGACGTACTCACGTACGCTCTGTTCCCGCAGATTGGTCTGAAGTTCCTGGAAAACCGTGGTAACTCGGATGCCTTCGAGCCCGTGCCAAGTGCCGGTGATCTGGTTGTGGCTGAGAAAGCCGCAGGCCCGGAAACCTATACCGTAGAGGTGAATGGCCAGAAGTTCGTGGTCGCGGTTTCAGAAGGGGGTGAAATCAGCCAGATCGAAGGTCAGGGGGGAGCTGCTGCATTGCCTGCCGCTTCTGCCGGCTCCGCACCTGCGGTCACAGACGGTGAGCCTGTTGGCGCGCCCCTGAGCGGTAACATCTGGAAAGTGATGGTCTCTCCGGGTGATACCGTCGAAGAAGGTGACGTTATGATTATTCTCGAGGCCATGAAAATGGAAACTGAGGTGCGTGCACCCAGAGCCGGGACCATTGGTGAAGTCTTCATCAAGGAGGGGGATGCCGTCTCCGTTGATGATGAAATGCTGACAATCGGATAAGGGCCAGCATTCCATGGAAAAGTTAATGATGTTGTGGACAGGTAGTGGCCTGTTCAATATACAGCCTGGCCAGGTGGTGATGATCATCGTCGGGCTTGTGCTTCTCTATCTTGCGATCAACAAGAAGTTTGAGCCGTTATTGCTGGTGCCTATCGGGTTCGGTGGCATTTTGGCGAACATTCCGGAGGCAGGACTTGCTTTGTCTGCGGCTGAGAACGCTATTCACTTTGCCAGGCCGGATGTGTTGGCAGCTCTGGCGTCTACGCTGGATGTGCCTTATCAGGCTGGACAAGCGGTGACTCCCGAGATTAAAGAAGCCTTCAAGGAGGCATATCAGTCAGGGGGGTATGCAACGGTGAGTGCGGCGAGCTCAATTGCTCAGGGGTTTGGCTATAGCCACGGCATGCTGCACAGCTTCTACATGATTGTGATCGGCACAACCGTTGGGCCGCTGTTGATCTTTATGGGTGTTGGCGCAATGACCGATTTCGGTCCTCTGCTGGCTAACCCGAAGACTCTGCTGCTGGGTGCTGCTGCGCAGTTTGGTATCTTCGGCACTGTCATCGGTGCGGCGCTGCTGGACTGGGCCGGTGTTCTTGAGTTCACCATTCTTGAAGCGGCTGCTATCGGTATCATTGGTGGTGCAGACGGTCCGACATCGATCTATGTATCGAGCGTGCTGGCGCCGCATCTGCTTGGCGCAATCGCGGTTTCGGCCTACGCCTATATGGCGCTGGTCCCGATGATTCAGCCACCGATCATGAAAGCACTGACCACTCAAAAAGAGCGCGCCATCAAGATGTCGCAGCTACGCCCGGTCAGCAAGAAAGAGAAGATTATCTTCCCGCTTGTGGTTCTGATTGCGGTGGTTCTGTTCCTGCCAGATGCGGCACCGCTGCTTGGTATGTTCTGCTTCGGTAACCTGATGCGTGAGTGTGGTGTGGTAGAGCGCCTGAACGATACCGCTCAGAATGCTTTGATCAACATTGTAACCATCTTCCTGGGGCTGTCTGTTGGTGCCAAGCTGGTGGCCGACAGGTTCCTGGATGCTCAGACTCTGGGCATTCTGGTTCTGGGTATGGTGGCCTTCGCGGTTGGCACCGCCACCGGTGTTTTGATGGCCAAGTTGATGAACAAGCTGACGAAGGATCCCATTAATCCATTGATTGGTTCTGCGGGGGTCTCTGCGGTGCCGATGGCGGCGCGGGTATCCAACAAGGTTGGTCTGGAAGCGAACCCGCAGAACTTCCTGCTGATGCACGCTATGGGCCCGAATGTGGCCGGTGTTATTGGCTCTGCGGTTGCAGCGGGTGTGATGATCAAGCTGCTTGGCTGATTGTTCTCACTCATTGCACTGAGAAAACCCTGCTTCGGCGGGGTTTTCTTTTTTCTGACTTTGGGAGTTTGTGTCCAGTAGCCTGCGATTTTGGGGGTGGCACCAGTGTGGGACTGCTTTCCAAAAAACGCTACGAGCACATCCATGTGCGCTTCGCTCCGGCCATCCATGGCCTCCGAGATTTTTGGAAAGCAGTCCCACACTGGCGCTTCAAATTTCCGAGCTGGCAGCTGCTAAAGATTATGAGTACGTGTTGTTGGCGTTTGGGGCGTTCAGGGCGTTCAGTGAAAGTTTCTGGAACTGACCGGTAACGAGTTAATCAGGTGGCTCAGGTCAGACAGTTTTCCGGCCATCACATGAATGATGTCTCCCTCTTTTTCGATAACTCCTTTCACATGTAATAACCGGGCGGTGAGTAACGGTTTGCGTTGCCGGCGGGCGGTTTCGAGCCAGACCACGACGTTGACGTTGCCGGTTTCGTCTTCGAGGGTGACGAAGGTGACGCCGGAGGCGGTGCCGGGGCGCTGGCGGCCGGTGACCAGGCCAGCAACTTGTACGGGGATGCCGGGGCGGGTGGTTTTGAGTTGGTCGGCGGTGAGGCAGAAACGCAGGTGGCCTTGTTCGCGTAGCAGGGCTAAAGGGTGTCTTTGCAGGGTGAGGCCCTGGCTGCTGTAGTCGGCGAGTACGCTCTGGCCTTCAGTGGGTTCTGGTAACAGATCGCAAGGCTTGGGTTGGTAATCGGCTATGGCTTCTTTGGCGAAGAGCTCGGCAGGCGCTTCGTGTTCCAGTAGTTGCCAGTAGGCCTGGTGGCGGTTGCGGGTGAAACCGGGCATGGCGTTGGCGCCGGCGAGGAGTTCCATGTCGCGCTGATTGAGGCGTGCGCAGGCACGCAGCTCGGCGGCGGATTGATAGCCGTTGTCCGGACGGTGCTGATGAATGCTTTTGGCGCCATTCACAGAGAGGCCCTGGATTATTCGTAAGCCCAGGCGCAGTTGTTTTTCCGGGCCTTGTAAAGTGTGTTCCCAGTGGCTGTAGTTGACGTCTGGCGGGAGTACGACCACGGTGTGGCGTTGGGCGTCTTGCACCAGTTGGCTGGGGGAGTAAAAGCCCATGGGTTGGCTGTTGAGCAGTGCGCAGTAGAAGGCGGCAGGATAGTGGCGCTTGATCCAGGCGGAGACATACACCAGCAAGGCGAAGCTGGCGGCATGAGATTCCGGAAAGCCGTAACCGCCAAAGCCGCAAATCTGCAAATACAGGCGTTCGGCAAAGTCTGGTCCGTGGCCTCGCTCGAGCATGCCGTTGATCAGTTTGTCCCGGAACGGGGTGAGATCGCCATGGGATTTCCAGGCCGCCATGGCGCGGCGCAGTTTGTCGGCCTCACCGGCGCTGAAGCCGGCGGCCACCATGGCCAGTTTGATGACCTGTTCCTGAAAGATAGGTACGCCCAGGGTACGTTCCAGCACCTGACGCACCTCGTCGTTGGGGAATTCTACTGGTTCCAGGCCATGTTTTCGGCGCAGGTAAGGGTGCACCATGTCGCCCTGAATCGGGCCGGGGCGGACGATGGCCACTTCGATAACCAGGTCGTAATAGGTCTCCGGTTTCAGGCGTGGGAGCATGTTGATCTGGGCCCGGGACTCCACCTGGAACACGCCGATGCTGTCGCCTTTTTGCAGCATGGCGTAGGTGGCTGGATCTTCCTGAGGCACATCCTGCATGGTGAACGTTTGGCCCCTTTCATCGCTGATTAGTTCCAGCGCCTTGCGGATGGCGGTGAGCATGCCCAGGGCCAGTACATCCACTTTCATCAGGCCCAGGCTTTCCAGATCGTCTTTGTCCCATTGAATCACGGTGCGATCTGCCATGGCGGCGTTTTCTACCGGCACCAGCTCGGACAGTGGCCCGGCACTGATGACAAAACCGCCGACATGCTGGGACAGGTGGCGCGGAAAGCCGAGCAGGGTGTTCACCAGGGTAAAAAACTGGTCCGCCACTTTAGGGTTGCGGGTGAGCCCTTTATCCATAATCTGTTGGCGCCAGTCGGTGGCTTTGTCGCGCCAGTCGATGCCGTCCAACAGCTTTTCCACCAATGCAGCATCAAAACCCAGGGCTTTGCCGACATCCCGGATCGCGCTGCGTGGGCGGTAGCGAATCACTGTAGCAGCCAGAGCCGCCCGTTCCCGGCCATAGCGCTGGTAAATGTATTGGATAACTTCTTCGCGACGCTGGTGTTCAAAATCTACATCGATGTCCGGTGGTTCGTCCCGGTCTTTCGAGATGAAACGCTCGAAAAGCAGATCCACCTTGGCGGGGTTCACTTCGGTGATGCCCAGGCAGTAACAGACGGCCGAGTTGGCGGCTGATCCTCGCCCTTGGCATAAAATGCCTCGGCTACGGGCAAAGGCCACGATGTCGTGGATGGTGAGGAAGTAATGCTCGTAGTTGAGCTCCGAGATCATACCCAGCTCTTTGCGGATTAACGCCTGGACTTTCATAGGTGTGCCCTCGGGATAGCGGCGGCTTTCACCTTCCTGGGTCAGACGTTTGAGGTAGGCCGCCGGGAGTTCTTTGGCGGGTACCAGATCTGGTGGGTATTCATAGCGCAGGCTGCCGGGTTCAAATCGGCAGTTGCTGGCAATGTTTATGGTTTCTTGAAGCCAGGCCTGAGGGAACAGGCGCTGTAGTACCGGAAGCGGCCGCAGGTAACGTTCGCCGTTCTGAAACAGGCAATGGCCGGCATTATCGACCGTGGAGTGGTGGCGCAGGGCTGTGAGCACATCTTGCAGGGGCTGGCGTTCCCTGGCATGCATGTGTACTTCGCCGGTTGCAGCAATGGCAAGCCTAAGCTGCCCGGCCAACTTGCGGACGCGAGCCAGTTGTTGCTCTTCGCCTGCTTCCAGTGTGCGGGTAGCGGCAATACGCAGGCGATGTTCAAACAAACGTTGCAACCACTCGCCACAAGCCTCGGCTTGCTCGTATCTGGCAGCCGACGATGAAGGTGGTAGCCAAAGGCATAAACAGTTGTCCAGCTCGTGAGTTTCGATATCCCGCGCGAACAGCTGGTACTGGCCTTTCTCGGCCCGGCGCCGGCCGGTGGTGATCAACTGGCACAGCTGGCCGTAGCCCTTGCGAGACTGGGCCAGAAGGATGAAGCGGGGCGTGGCCGCGCCGGCCGGGGCATCTTCCAGCTCAAACCAGCTGCCAGTGATCAGTTTTACCGGGCTGTCTTTCAGGGCGGCCCAGGCTCGCGGGATGCCCGCCACTGAGCAGGCATCGGTGATGGCGATGGCATCATAGCCAAGCTCCAGGGCCCGCTCTGCCAATTCATGGGGGTGCGAGGCCCCGGTGAGAAAGGTGAAATTACTGAAACAGAAGAGTTCTGCGTAGCCGCCTGCCATTAACCAAACCATCCATGTATAAACCATCCATCGTGAACATCCCGAAACACCCAGGCCAGTTCGCCGCCCGGTAACTGGGCAATGTAGTAGTCTCGGTGTACTCGCTGGCCATCCCACCAACCGCCGCTGATACGTTCCGGGCCGGAATGCCAGGCCACCGGTGTTTGTGGCAGTGGCCGTGGACCTTTCAGCAGCCACAAGGGGCGGTGGGGGAGTTGCGCCGAGGTACTTGCCTGGCGTTTGCTCGATTTTTGTACCTCACTGGCAGACCAGGCACATTCCGGCCTGTGGTCATCCCTGGGGGCAAGTTGCTTGAGTGCCTGTTCACCCAGCCGGGCCTGCAGGCGGCTGATCAGTGTATGCCAGGCTTCGTTCAGATCCTGGTTTTCACCCAGAAGGTCCTGACCGCCGGGCGCTTCCCGGCCAGTAAAGCGCTTCACCGCCAAAACAAGGCCGATGACCGGAGCCCGTAGCGGTTGCTTGTCGAGCTTTAGCTGTATCAGCTTCTGGAAAACCTCTGCCCGGTGTTCCGGCCCGGTGGTGCGGATGCGCAGGCGGGTGGGTTCTTCATGGCGGTGTTGCAGTGCCAGCAGCAGGGTATCGGTATCTTGTTGGCGCCAACAAAGATCTTCTTCCAGCTCGGCCAGTATTCGCCGCAGCGAGAACATCAGCCCCTGGGAATACTCCACTTCCTGAATAAAATCTGCCCGCTGCCGGAACGTATGGGGTGGCTGCCAGGGCGCTTTGGGATCGGCCCGGGTGCCCTGGATTTTCTGGACAATAACCAGCAGCTCGGGCGATAACCGCCGGGCCAGTTCGGCTGTGGGCAGGGCAAATACCTCGCCGAGGGTGTTCAGGCCAAGGCGCTGCAGGCGGGTGCAGGATTTCTTGTCAAAGCCTGCAGCCAGTAACGGCAGGTTGCCAAGAGCTGTCAGAATATGGCCTTTGTCTGCCTTACATTCGCCTTTGCCGGTATGGGCCAGCAAGCGAGCCGCCATCGGGGTATGGCCTATGGCCACCCAGGCCGTTAGCTGGCGTTCGGTTAATGCTTGCTCCACCGTTTGCCAAATCGCCGGCAAACCGCCATACAATTTCTGCAGGCTACTGACTTCTGCCCAGAGGCCATCCGGCGGGGCCAGTGTGATATGGGCGGCATAGTGGTACAGCCAGCGGGCCTGGTTCTCCAGTAACCAGGCTTCCTGATTTGTGTCTGCCCGCATGATGTTGATATCCGGAGCGAGGCCGAGCGCTGTTTTCAGGCGCATGCCAGGACTAATGCCAAGGTCCCGGGCGGTGGGGCAAGCCTGGACAACGCCTTGCCCGGCACTGTCTACAATCGCCAGGGCGCCGATGGCATCCTGGCTTCTGCGGATATGGTCCAGCAACAGATTGGGAAAGTGCAGATAAAGCCAGAGCATAGGGTTAATTCCCGGCCCTGGGCCAGGGCCCCTGAACAACACGGGGTGAGTCCTCGGGGGGAATATTTGCTCGATGCTCAAGCGCGATCGAACAACGCTGCCCCGGCCAGCTCCCGCGGCGCTTGAGAACGTTTACTTTGAGCTCCTGATATTCGCCTGGTATCAGTTCCAGCCTTAATGCCGCCGGAGAGTTCTGCTCTGTAAACCGGCGGTTTCGGAACAGCACACATACATTGCCGCCAGCCTCGGAAGCCAGTTGCAGGCGCCGGACATCACGGCTGGCGAGCTTGCCCGGCCAGGCAAGCACCAGCCCGGTTACCGGAGACCGAAGGCAGTTTTCCATGGTCCATAAAAAATCTCCTTGATCCCGGGTGTTGACCATCACCAGGTGGTCCAGGTTTACCCCTTCTCGGGTAAGTGCAGGAGCGTAAGGTGTGTGCGGCGGGTTCAGCCAGAAAATGGTCTTGCCGGCGGCCGTTACCCTTTGCATCAAGGGCAGTACCAAGTGCAACTCGCCAATGCCACAGGTATCGAGCAGGCATTCACTCAAAGCACCTCGTGGCCAACCAAGGCCGCCAAGCTGGTTGTCCAGCGCCGGATAGCCGGTAAGCTCCGCCGATTGATTGGTTTTTCTGTGCTTGTGGCCCTGCCAGATACGGGCATCTTGCAGAAGGTTGCTGAGCAGTTCACTCATGATAAATATCCGAATACTGTTTATATATACAGTATTCTTGTGAAGGCGAAATTTCAACTACCCCCTTGATAAAACCTCTCACGCCACCCACGCTGAACACAACAACCCGATAGGAGGACAAGCCATGACAAAATTAAGCCAACAAGCCTGTGAAGCCTGCCGAGCAGATGCACCCAAAGTGACCGGCCAGGAGAAGCAGGAACTGCTGAGCAAGATCCCCGACTGGGAAGATGTGATGGTAGATGGTGAGGAACAGTTACGCCGGATATTCACCTTCAAAAACTTTGTGGAAGCGCAGGCCTTCACCAACAAAGTGGCAGACCTGGCCGAAGCTGAAAACCATCACCCCGCGATTTTGTTGGAGTGGGGCAAAGCCACCGTGCGGTGGTGGACTCATAAAATCGGCGGTTTGCACAAAAATGATTTCATTCTGGCCGCCAGAACGGACGATCTTTATTAAAAGGCCTCGTCGACCGGGCTACGCACACCAAACCCACCTTTACGGACAACATGGGTGTAGATTTCGGTGGTACGGACATCGGAATGCCCGAGCAGCTTCTGGATGGTGCGTAAATCGTAGCCCGCTTCCAGAAGCCGCGTAGCAAAACTGTGCCTGAAGGTGTGGCTTCCGGCTTGCTTGTAAATGCCCGCGGCGCGAATGGCAATCTTGAAGTGCTTCTGTACCGTTCGGTCCAGCATGTGGTGGCGCCGCCG
>NZ_JACUUB010000161.1 GCF_014859525.1 Marinobacter sp. | reverse complement strand
ATCTTATAATCCGGATTCGCATTACCCCCTGAATTTGAGCCACTAAAGCAGCCTGTCAACCCAAGGGAAGAAGCCACGGCAAGACTTATTAGAGTTTTCTTGAACATGGGTGGAACCTTTTCCTGTTGTTGTGTCGTTATATCCGGCGTAGACGGAGCCGGTGTTCCCCGGAAATCCGTGCTTTTGCCTGTTCTGCTTGTTTGTCTGAAAATTGTAGCCAGCACGTAAAGCCAATTACTGTATCGTCGACTATAGCGGCAGCATGGCAAGTGTTGATCAGCCAAAAGTGTGATTCTGCTTTTGGAAACCCTCCTCGCACAGTTGGAGTGGCCTAACAGAAAAATAGTGGGCGGTGGTGGGTTTGTCGAGTCCTATTGGGCTCATTTCTGGTAAACTTTCGCTTCTCTTTATAAGCACGGGCTGCTTTGGCGGCTCTGCGCACTTCCGATAATCAGAAAGCTGATGAGGCGACTATGACCACCGTTATCCGCCAGGACGACCTGATCGAAAGCGTAGCCGATGCGCTGCAGTTTATTTCCTACTACCACCCGAAAGATTTTATCCAGGCCGTTTACGAGGCTTATCAGCGGGAAGAATCACAGGCGGCTAAAGATGCCATTGCCCAGATTTTGATCAACTCCCGTATGTGCGCCCAGGGCCATCGCCCGATTTGCCAGGACACCGGCATAGTCACCGTGTTCGTGAACATCGGTATGGATGTGAAGTTCGAGTGTGATCAGCCGCTGGATGACGTGATCAACGAAGGCGTGCGCCGTGCCTACACCCATCCGGATAACGTGCTGCGCGCCTCCGTGCTGGCCGATCCGGATGGCAAGCGCCAGAACACCAAAGACAACACCCCCGCCATCATTCATTACAAGATGGTGCCGGGTAACACCGTTGAAATCCACGTGGCGGCCAAGGGCGGCGGCTCTGAGGCCAAATCAAAGTTTGCCATGCTGAATCCGTCCGACTCTGTGGTGGACTGGGTGCTGAAGATGGTGCCGCAGATGGGCGCGGGCTGGTGCCCGCCGGGTATGCTGGGTATCGGTATTGGCGGTACCGCAGAAAAGGCGATGGAGTTGGCGAAAGAGGCCCTGCTGGACCCGATCGACATTCACGATCTGCAGGCCCGTGGTGCGTCTAACCGATCTGAAGAGTTGCGCCTGGAGCTATTTGAAAAGGTTAACGAGCTGGGTATCGGTGCCCAGGGCCTGGGTGGTCTGACCACGGTTCTGGATGTGAAGGTTAAGGATTTCCCGACACACGCGGCCAACAAGCCGGTGGCGATTATTCCGAACTGTGCCGCTACCCGCCACGCGCACTTTGTGCTGGATGGCTCTGGCCCGTCCCTGCAGACCCCGCCGAGCCTGGACGACTGGCCGGAAATCACCTGGGAAGTGGGCGAGAACGTTCGCCGGGTGAACCTGGATACCGTCACCCCGGAAGACGTGAAAGACTGGCAGCCGGGCGAGACGGTTTTGCTGTCCGGCAAGATGCTGACCGGCCGTGATGCCGCCCATAAAAAGATGGTGGATATGATCGAGCGGGGCGAAGAGCTGCCGGTAGATCTGAAAGGCCGTTTCATTTATTACGTTGGCCCTGTGGATCCGATCCGTGAAGAAGTGGTTGGCCCGGCTGGCCCCACCACCGCGACCCGGATGGACAAGTTCACCCGCACCATGCTGGAGAAAACCGGCCTGACCGGTATGATCGGCAAGGCTGAGCGTGGTCAGGTCGCCATCGACGCCATCAAGGAGTTCGGTGCGGTCTATCTGATGGCTGTGGGCGGTGCCGCTTACCTGGTATCCAAGGCTATCAAGGGGGCCGAAGTAGTGGCCTTTGAAGAGCTGGGTATGGAAGCCATCTATGAATTTGAGGTGGAAGACATGCCGGTGACGGTGGCAGTGGATTCCCGCGGCAGCTCCGTGCACCAGACCGGCCCGGTTGAGTGGCACGACAAGATCATCGCTGCCAAAGCGGTTTGATCTGAGTCTGCGGTAGTAACAGTGCAGCCCTGGGCGTTTTGCTCAGGGCTGCCACTGAAAGTCCTTCATCCTTACCCTTCCTTTATACACGTCCACCCCTT
>NZ_JACUUB010000072.1 GCF_014859525.1 Marinobacter sp. | reverse complement strand
CTTCGCCTTCTCCCTCACCTTCTCCTTCGCCATAGCCTTTTTTACCGGCTTTGCCTTCAGCCTCACCTTCGCCATAGCCTTTTTTAACGGCCTTGCCTTCCGCTTCGGCTTCTCCTGCTGCCAGCATCATGTAGGCTGGCTCGGCAGATACTTCGGATGCCGAAACGTTGAATGCCGAGGCACCCATGACAACCGCAAATACTGGGCCGGTGTAGGCCATGCCGCGTGCAAGTTTTCCAAGCAATCGCTGTTTATATGCTTCTCTGGACATGATGTGTCCTCCTTGGTTTTAACACGTTGACCGGACAACAAGCCCGGCCCTTTCAAATCCCGGAACCTGTGAGCGCATGCGCTCACCGACTCCCGGACAGTCGTTGCGGCACCTTGTCGGAATACCGCACGGAGAGCGCCTCTGCGGCGGCCTCCAGATTGTTCATATCCACCAGATATCGTTCACAACCCTCCAGCCAACCCGACAAGCGGCTGAAACCATGGGCATCCAGAGGCACGCCGCCCTCGGCGCAGCAACTGGCAATCAGGTGAGTCAGGGCTTCATTAACCGCGAGGCTCTGGATACCGTTCGCCTCTGGGAGAGGCTCTTCCGTCGGCACCAGCAGCGCCCGTACCAAGCCTGAGTGTTGGCTTGTGGCCGCCTTAGCGACCTCAACGCCTTCACCTCCAGCCCGGTGCAGCAACGGCAGACTCAGACCCTCAGCCTGGCCTTCCTCCGCGGCGTTCAATAATGCTCCCCGGCCATAGCTGCCCTGCCAGCGATCGGCCAGGGCCAGCGTCAGCGTATCTCTGAGGTCCAGCCGGCGATGGCTGATCATAAACAGGCTGTGATCCGAGTCCTGTCGGGAGACCAGTCCGGCGTCCACTGCAATATCAAGGTGTTTTGCCGCATGGGCAGCCAGGCAATCCGCCAGCGCCTGGGCAGCGCCGGAGAGCGGCAGCCGGGAGCGGACCACCTGACCATCAAGAATCAGAGTAAAACCCGGGATATCCCGAACCATTTCCAGCCTGGGCAGGGAGTCTTTAACCGCCTCATCATAGACAGCCATCGGCTCGAACAGGTGCTCAATCCGGTTAACCAGGGGAGCGCTGTCGGTGCAGAACCGCGCCCGGAAACGACCGCAGGACAACGCCATCGACATCATCGCCGAGGTTTCCGGCACAGGTGGCTGAGTCTCCACCGGGGCAGGGGTTGAGGCGGCTTGTTCTGACTGGATCAGGAACCGGTTGTTGACCCAGTCCGCCAGGGTATTCCAGACATCGTTGCGAATCGCCCACGCATCAGGAGCCGAAGGCGTGGTCTTGATCGCAGACTCCACCAGCGCCGAGGCAATGTCATCTGGCCCGGCGCCCTCTGTGGCCATTAACCAGATCAGCGACGCAGTCTCATTCAGGCTGCTCAGATGGCCCAGGCGTGTGTCGTAGAGGTAAACCTGGTCTTCGCTGAAGGTTTCCTCTGCCGCCCAGCGCTCCAGCCGGGGCTGTTTCAGAGGGCGGTCTGAAAGCGCCTGAGCGACTACCCAGTCGGATAATCGGGGCAGGGCCATAAATGGCAGGTAGGCGGCCGGATCCGCTCCGGGGATAAGGTTTCGGAAGCCGCCCCGGTTAGCCAGTTCCACCTGGGTTTCCCGGACCAGGCGTTCAACCATTGAGCCATCGGCTGCCCCGGCGGAAGAGTTGTTCAACCCCAGCAGCTTTACCATGTCGGCCACCATGCCGCCCTTGATCTGCTCCTCAATGTCGCCGCCACTCTCCGGGCCGGCGCACACCTCTAGCGAAGGACTGAGGTTGCACTCCAGAACCCAGGGCTTGATGTCCGCATCAATCAGGCAATCAATGCCCATCAACTCATAACAGCCACGGGTATCGGCGCCGACCACCCGGGAACGCTCACGCATGGGCTCCAGGGCAGCCAGGCAGGTCAGGGCGACCATGTCCTCGATTTTGGCGAACAAGGCTTCATCATCGTGGCCCTGCTCACGGAGCCAGGCCCGGTAACGTTCGAAATCCACGAATTCCACGGGCACGTCGGCATCCAGATTCAGCGCGTTCACATCCGGATTGGTGAGGTAACTGTACGGATTATTGGCGTTTTCCTCGTTGTAAGGCATGGAAGCCAGCTTGGCGAAGCCCTGGTGATACAGGTAAACCCGAAAGGGTGAGACGGAAGAAACAAGCACATACAGCCGCAGAACGTATTTCCGGCCGTGCATGGTGTGAGGGTTTTCCAGGTACTCCTGAACCATCCAGGAGGATTCCATGGGCACGTCGGCGGGATCGCCCACCAGCTGAATGCCCTTGCCCCGGGCGGCGTTCTTGGGTTTGAGCAGCCAGCGTTTGTCTGGATTATCCAGCGCGGCCTGCTGGAAGGCATGGTAGTCCTCGGGCATGGAGAACACTTTTGGCACGAACGCCAGGCGGTCGGTCAGATGTTTGCCGCCTTTTTCCTGCCGCTCAACGCGTTCCCGCAAATCCATCAGGCTGCGGTATAGGCGGCTTTTGACCGTGAGCGCATTGTTACCGGGGATGTGGTTAATTTTCCGCTCCGGCCCCACCTGGCTGAAAAATTCGGAGTCGGGCATGCCGGTGTACCAGCAGGCATCCCAGTGGTCTGCGCTCTCAGCCTTGCGCCACAGAGATTTATCGAGGGATTGTTCGAAAAAACGGTCCTGTTCATAAGACCTGTTGCCACCCATCCAATAGTGCCGAGTCATCTTGTCGCGCTCTCCGTTCCGGTTGTCCGTTGCCCGTCGTCGTCAGGGCAGTGATTACTTGCGTTTCACGGATACCGACACATGAGATCTGCAACTGTTACAGCAAGGCCTGATTTTTTTGCCAATCGATTCTTGGCTCTGCCGCCGGCTGAGCTGATCTGTAACAACCGTTACATACAGGTGTCCTTGGCTCACCGGCAAAGACAAAAAAACCAACCGCTCAACCCTCAGGAATTCATCCATGGTTTTCCGACATACTTTTATTCTCGCAGGCCTGGTAGTCGTTATTGCACTGTCTCTGGCAACCATCCAGTGGCCTTCCACCCGATGGCTCTGGCTCATCGCCGGCCCCTTGCTGGCATTGGGCGCCTACGACCTCCTGCAGAGCAAACACACGCTGCTGCGCATCTATCCGGTGATCGGGCACTTCCGGTATCTGTTCGAATCGGTGCGCAGAGAGTTGCAGCAGTATTTTGTGGAGTCCGATCTGGATGGCGCACCGGTAAACCGGGAGTTCCGCAGCCTGATCTACCAGCGCGCCAAGAAAGACAACGACACCCGGGCCTTCGGAACCATTTTTGATGTCTATCGGGACGGCTACGAGTGGCTCAATCACTCATTGGCGCCCAAACCGTGCCTGCCCACCAACCTCCGAATCCGATTTGGCGAAGGGCGATGCGCCCAGCCCTACAATGCCGCGCCTTTGAACATTTCGGCCATGAGCTATGGTGCGCTCAGCCGCAATGCCATCATGGCCCTGAACCGGGGCGCCAAACTCGGCAACTTTTTCCATAACACCGGTGAGGGCGGCATCAGTGAGTGGCATCTGAAATACGGCGGCGATCTGGTGTGGCAGATTGGCACGGGCTATTTCGGCTGCCGTGATTCCGAAGGCAACTTCGACCCGAGGTTATTTGCCAGGGAAGCGGCCCGGGATTCCGTGAAGATGATTGAAATCAAACTGTCTCAGGGCGCCAAGCCCGGGCATGGCGGTGTATTACCTGCATCCAAACTGACCCAGGAAATCGCTGATATCCGGCAAGTCCCCATGGGCCAGGATGTGTTGTCACCACCCAGCCACTCGGCTTTTTCTAACCCGACCGAATTGCTGCAATTCGTCGCCAAACTGAGGGCACTGTCCGGCGGCAAACCGGTGGGTTTCAAGCTCTGCCCCGGCAACCGGCAGGAATTCCTCGGTATCTGCAAGGCCATGCTGGAGACCGACCGGCTGCCCGACTTCATCACCGTGGATGGGGGTGAAGGCGGCACCGGCGCAGCGCCGGTGGAACTGACCAATTCGGTGGGCATGCCGCTGCGGGACGGCCTGCAGTTTGTGCATAATGCCCTCAGAGGCATTGGCGTTCGTGATAAAGTGCGCCTGATCGCCTCGGGCAAGTCGTTTTCAGCCTTCCATATGCTGCGCCTGATGGTGCTGGGTGCCGATACCATCAATTCAGCAAGAGGTATGATGATGGCGCTCGGTTGCATACAATCCCGCAGCTGTAACACGGATAAATGCCCGACCGGCGTCGCAACCACCAATCCGGCCCGCTATAAACAGCTGGACGTAACCGACAAAGGCGTTCGGGTGGCAAACTATCAACACTCCTCGGTCGAAGCACTGGCAGAGCTGCTCGGCATTCTTGGCATTGACCGCCTCGAAGATCTGCAGCCACGCCACCTGAACCGGCGTGTTAATCCAAGTCTGGTGATGAACTATGCACAGCTTTACCCCGGTATCAAACCCGGTTGTTTATTGCACCAAAACTGCGCACCGGCAGACTGGGCTGAAGACTGGCAGCTGGCAAGAGCCGATCGCTGGCAGTAGAAGGGCTGGTGAATGAGTTTCCGGGTTGCGTTACTGATTGTCGTGATCGCTGCTCTCGCAGGGGCCTGGTGGTTGCTGCAAAGCCTGGGTATGCCGGCGGACTTCTCACCAGACACACTGTCAGGCTGGCTCGGAAGCCAGGGCGCGATCGGCCCGCTGCTGCTGATGCTGTTGATGATCATTGCGGTGGTCGTCGGGCCCATTCCCACCTTACCCGTCAGCGCAACGGCCGGACTTGCCTTTGGCATTCTCTGGGGCACGGCTATTGCAGCGACCGGAGCCTTGCTGGGCGCCATGGTGGCGTTCTGGATCGCCCGATGCCTGGGCCGGGAAGCTATCTGCAAACGATTTCCCGACAACCCTGTGCTGGCCAGGAATGGCTCCCAGCGTTTTCTGACCATGACCGTTCTGCTGACCCGGCTGATTCCTGTGTTTTCCTTTGCCCTGATCAGCTATGCCGCCGGTGTTACAGCCATAAAAGCCTGGCGTTTTGCCATAGCAACCTTCGTCGGCATGCTGCCGATGACGGTGGTGTTTGCCGGCCTGGGGAACACCTTCGCGCTAAACCCGGCCCTGACCGTGGTCGCCGGCCTGGCGATCCTCGCAGTAATGATATGGTTGCCCTGGTCCCTCAGCCGCCACCCAGGCTCACGACTGGCCCGCTGGCTGCAACTTAATCAATAACAACAAAAGGATTGCCCATGCGCCTTCCCGTAAAAGCGGACCTTATGCCGTGGTTCGCCCGCGCCCTGTCCAGTGCACCAAGGTATTCCATTGAACACGCCATTCACCGTGCTCGGGCAAGTATCCGAGGCGAGCAGGACCTGGCACGGGTTTTCATAAACCCTCGCGATCCCTTCGGCCTCCCCCTGTTACAGGCCCTCACCCAGCTTCAGGAAAACTATCGGGTGCGCTTCCGCTTGCACACCGTATGGCAGCTGGACGATGACATGTTTCCAGAACCGGCACTCTGGCGCGACTGGGCCCAGCAGGACGCCACCAGGCTGGCAGAACTCTATGATTTCACGCCTCCCGACCGGCCAACCGTGCCATCAGAAACCGAACTGACCTCGGCAACCGCACGCCTGCTGGCGGTCGAAAAGACGCCAGCAGCGCTGTCGACGGCTCTGGGCGTGCTCACAGAGCTCTGGCATTCAACAACCAGTAACGCAGCGAGTAGCGCGCTCGATGAACACACACTCTCTGACAATGAGGCGATGCTCCGTCGGCTGGGGCACTATCAGGGCAGCATGGTCTGCTACCTGGGCGACTGGTTCTGGAGCGTGGACCGGCTGGACCATCTGGAGCGAAGTTTCATCCGGCAGGGGCTGAACCGAGATACTGCCGGGGCCAGTCTTTTTACCCGAACCTGGGCCGGGCTGACCAGCAACGCCAGTGCGCTCCCTGCCAACCACCCGGCCGGCACGACCCCGCTGGAAGTGTTCTTCTCAATCCGCAGCCCCTATTCCTATCTTGGCCTGGAACGGGCGGCCAACCTGGCCAAGGCCTGGGACATCCCACTCCGGCTCCGGCCGGTTCTACCCATGGTGATGCGCGGGCAATCGGTGCCCGATGCCAAAAAATGGTACATCTTTCACGACACCAAACGAGAGGCCAACAAGCTGAGCATTCCCTATGGCTTTGTTGCGGACCCGCTCGGGCCCGGCGTTGAACGCTGCTACGCCCTGTTCGAGTACGCTCGCTCCGAGGGCCGTGAAATCGACTACATGCGCAGCTACGCCCGGGCAGTCAATGCCGAAGGCATCCGCTCGGAGACTGACGCTGGCCTGAAGGTCATCGTGGAGCGGGCAGGGCTGGACTGGCAGAAGGCCAAAACACGTCTGGACGACGAAAGCTGGCGAGACTGGGCGGAAGATAACCGCCAGGCCATGTATGAATGCGGCCTCTGGGGTGTTCCCAGTTTCCGCTACGGAGCGGTCAGCTGCTGGGGCCAGGACAGACTCTGGGTTATCGATGAGACCATTAAAAAAAGGGTGGAGACCAGCTCCACCCAAGGGGTTTGAACCCCGACCAACATGAAGGGGCCACGCAGAATCAACGCCATCATCAAGGTAAGTTGGTTCAACGGCACGTGCCGTTTGTCTCGCATGCTAATGACGCAGATACCGGCGGTTTGTTACAGCAACGATAGTGATTTTCGCCTTGGCGTAACTGAATTGATTGACCCATGAGTAGCACACAGGTTGTAGATTTCTTCTCTGCTTCTCTCACAGGGTTATGGGTTTGCACAGCAAAACACGCCATCCAGCATTGGTATTTCTGTTGTTGCTCGTGACAACGCTGCACCCTGTGATGGCGCTCGGCAACGCTCCGGAGAACCCATCTGAGCAGCGCACAGAGATACAACCGAGCACAATGACTTGTTGTGCAGCGAGCCTGCATGGTTCGCAGACCAACCCCGATCAACGCATGCCCTGCGGCGATATGACTGCAGCCGATTGTGCCATCGCGGCCAGCCTGGGTAATTGCGGTTCCACAGTATTCGGCGTACTTCCGGAGCCAATGATGGTGCCGATCCGCACAAACGCTCACTCTGCACAGCAGCCCTCCGAGAGCGATTATTTCAACGTTATCCTCGACACCCTCACACCTCCTCCGAACGCCTTAAACACCTGAGTCGACCCGCTACCTTCAGTCCATTCATTGATACGGTCTGAACCCCAACAACAGGCTCTTTGGCCTTTTGGATAAGGAAACACCCATGCGCATTGCCCTTATGGCATTAGCCGTTGCTATTGCCTTCAGCGGTGGCTGGCTGGCCCGGCAGCACAACCCTTTGATACCACAGGCTGCTGATTCGACCCGTACTACCGAAAGCAAACCTTTATATTGGGTTGCGCCTATGGACCCGAACTACCGCCGTGACCAACCCGGAAAGTCTCCCATGGGTATGGATCTGGTACCGGTCTACCAAGAAGAGGAGACCGACCGGAACGATGGCGGAATTCAGATAAATGCTTCCGTCAGGGCCAATCTTGGTGTTAAGACCGCAGCGGTTTCCCGCGGACCAGTCTCCATCCCGGTCCGTACAGTCGGTTATGTCACCGATAATGAGGACAAACTGATCCACGTACACAGCCGCATTGCCGGTTGGGTAGAGGTTCTGCATATCCGCTCATTAGGGGAGCAGGTCCACCGTGGCGAGCCGCTGTATGAGATCTATTCGCCGGAGCTGGTGAACGCCCAGCAGGAATTCCTGATGTCAGAACGGCTGAGCCGGGGTTCCCAGGCTGCGGCCACTGGCGGCAAACTGCGTTCGCTCGGCATGACGGATTCGCAGATCGCCAACTTGCAAAAAACCGGCAAGGTCCGCGAGCGCATTACGGTGTTTGCCCCCGGCTCTGGCTATGTGGCCGCTTTGCCAGTCCGTGCTGGCATGTACGTTCGCCCCGACACCGACATCATGGCCATTGGCAGCCGCGATTCAGTATGGGTGATCGCCGAGTTCTTTGAGCGACAGGCGGGACTGGTCATGGCTGGCCAGGCGGCCGAGTTCACCACGCCGTCCATGCCTGATGCCCGGTGGCAGGGCACCATTGACTACGTCTACCCGGAGTTGGATGCCAGAACGCGAACCCTGCGGGCACGGATACGGGTTCCCAACCCCGATGGCCGGCTACGCCCCAACATGTTCGTGAACCTCACCATGGACGCACCCATCGGTGATGACCTGCTCACCATCCCACGTCCCGCACTGATCCAGCGCAGCGACGGCCAGCATGTGCTATTGGCCGAAGGCAATGGTTACTTCCGCCCGGTCCCCGTAAAAACCGGCCAGGAAGCCGGGGACCGTGTGGTCATCCGGGAAGGGCTGGAAGAAGGCCAGCAGGTGGTGGTATCCGCCCAGTTCCTGATCGACTCCGAAACCAGCCTTGAAGCCGCGATGCTTCGCCTTGAAGGGAAGCACGCTCATGATTAATGCCATTATCCAGTGGTCGCTTTATAACCGGTTCTTCGTGCTGCTTGTTACCCTGATTCTGACCGGATGGGGGCTCTATGCCCTCAAGGAAACACCCATTGACGCCATACCGGACCTGTCGGACGTGCAGGTGATCGTCAAAACCACCTATCCGGGCCAGGCGCCCCAGGTGGTGGAAGACCAGGTGACCTACCCCCTGACCACTGCCCTGCTGTCGGTGCCGGGCGCCAAGACGGTTCGGGGTTTTTCCTTCTTCGGCGATTCCTTCGTTTACGTCATTTTCGATGACGACACCGACCTGTACTGGGCCCGTTCCCGGGTACTGGAATACCTGAGCCAGGTCTCCGGGGACCTGCCCGACGCCGCCAGACCGGAACTGGGGCCCGACGCTACCGGCGTTGGCTGGGTCTATTCCTACGCCCTGGTGGACCGCACTGGCCAGCATGACCTGTCAGAACTGCGGGCCATTCAGGACTGGTTCCTGAAGTTTGAACTGCAAACCGTACCCGGCGTATCCGAGGTGGCCAGCGTGGGCGGCATGGTCAAGCAGTACCAGGTGGTTGTCGACCCGGACCGGCTGCGTGCCCATAACGTTACCCTGCAGCGCATCCACGCCGCCATCAACAACGCCAACCAGGAAACCGGCGCCTCGGTGGTGGAGATGGCCGAGGCAGAATACATGGTGCGGGTCACCGGCTACCTGCAGAACGAAGACGACCTGCGGCAAGTACCCCTGGGGGTCAACGACAACGGCAAACCCCTGTTACTGAAGGATGTGGCAGATGTGCAGCTTGGCCCCCAGATCCGTCGCGGGATTGCCGAACTGAACGGGGAAGGGGAAGTGGCCGGCGGCATTGTGGTGATGCGTTTCGGGGAAAACGCCCTGGCCACCATCGAGGCCGTCAAACAGCGCCTGGAAGAGCTCAAAACCAGCCTGCCGGAGGGAGTGGAAATCATACCCACCTACGATCGCTCCACCCTGATCAACAACGCGGTGGACAACCTGTACAGCAAGCTGTTGCAGGAGTTTCTGGTGGTTATCCTGATCTGCGCCGTGTTTCTGTTCCACCTGCGCTCCTCCCTGGTGATTATTGTCAGCCTGCCGGTGGGCATTCTCGCAGCATTTGTGGTGATGCACGCCCAGGGCATTAACGCCAACATCATGTCCCTGGGCGGCATCGCCATTGCCATCGGGGCCATGGTGGACGGCGCCATCGTGATGGTGGAGAACCTTCATAAACACATGGAACGGACCCCGCTGACGCCCGAGAACCGTTGGAAGGTCATCTCCCGGGCGGCCGGTGAAGTGGGGCCGGCGCTGTTTTTCTCCCTGATGATCATCACCGTGAGTTTTCTGCCGGTGTTCACTCTGGAGGCCCAGGAAGGCAAGCTCTTCGCCCCGCTGGCCTTCACCAAAACCTACGCCATGGCGGCCGCGGCGGGCCTGGCCATTACCCTGGTGCCGGTGCTGATGGGTTATTTTGTCCGCGGCAAGGTACTGCCCGAGCACCGCAACCCCATCAACCGGTTGCTGATCGGCCTGTACCGGCCGGTGATCGGCTGGGCCCTGCGCCGGCCTGCGCTGATGCTGGCTGGTGGCCTGGTAGTGCTGGTGATCGGCTTCTGGCCCGCCAACAAACTGGGCAGTGAATTCATGCCGCCCCTGGACGAGGGCGACCTGATGTACATGCCCACCACCTATCCCGGTATCTCCATCGGCAAGGCGCGGCAGGTTCTGCAACAGACCGACAAGCTGATTGCGAGTATTCCGGAAGTGGAGACCGTGTTCGGCAAGATCGGCCGCGCTGAAACCGCCACCGATCCCGCGCCGCTGACCATGATCGAGACCTTTATCCAGTTCAAACCCCGGGACCAGTGGCGACCCGGCGTGACGCCGGAATCCCTGCGCAAGGAGCTGGACGAGGTGGTCCGACTTCCCGGCCTGACCAACGCCTGGGTGATGCCCATCAAGACCCGTATCGACATGCTTTCTACCGGCATCAAGACCCCGGTCGGCATAAAAGTGGCCGGGCCGGATCTGGAAGTGATACAGGGCATAGGGGAAGAGCTGGAACGGGTACTGGCCGACCTGCCCGGCACCGCCTCGGTCTTCTCCGAGCGGGTGGCCGGCGGGCGCTACATCAAGGTGGATATACAGCGCGAGGCCGCCGCCCGTTTCGGCCTGAACATCGAAGACATCCAGGCCGTGGTCCGCACCGCGATTGGCGGCATGAATGTAGGCAACACGGTGGAAGGCCTGGAACGCTATCCCATCAACCTGCGCTATCCCCAGGGCTACCGGGATTCGGTGGAACAGATGCGACTGCTGCCCATGGTGACGCCCAACGGCCAACGCATTGCCCTGGCGGACGTGGCGGACATCCGCATCGACACCGGCCCGCCGATGATCAAATCGGAAAACGCCCGCATCAATGGCTGGACCCTGGTGGATATCGAAGGCCGGGACCTGGGTAGCTGGGTGGCGGAAGCCCGGGAACGGGTAAGGCATCAGGTGGATCTGCCTGCGGGTTATTCCCTGGCCTGGTCCGGCCAGTATGAGTACATGGAGCGGGCCAAGGAACGCCTGACCATGGTGGTGCCCCTGACCCTGGCCATTATCATCATCCTGCTGTACCTGAACTTCCGTAACCTGACCGAGGTTGCCATCATCCTCGGCACCCTGCCATTCGGCATGATCGGCGGTATCTGGCTGATGTACCTCCTCGGCTACAACATGTCCGTGGCCGTCGCCGTGGGCTTTATTGCCCTGGCCGGGGTGGCGGTGGAAATTGGCGTGCTGATGCTGGTGTATCTGAACCAGTCCCTGCGGGAGGCACTGGCTGCGGTAGACCAACAATCCGGGCGACTGTCCATTGATGCCCTGCAACAGGCCGTTGTTGAGGGTGCCGCCCTTCGGGTCCGACCCATCATCATGACCTTTGCCTCCATCGTGGCCGGCCTGACCCCGATCATGCTGGGCAGTGGCACCGGCTCGGAAGTGATGCAGCGCATCGTCGGCCCGATGATCGGCGGCATGGTCACCACCCTGGTGCTGACGCTTCTGCTGATTCCGGTGATTTTCTATCTCTGGCAGCGTGGCCGACTGAAGAACTCTGGCGGGAGAGGTGCGCTGCGATGACCCCGTTCGACGACTTGTCATAAAAAGCTATGCTGGGTGTCAGAAAGTAAAGTAGTGAATCGACATCCACAACAGACCCAGAATCTAAAGGAGCTCATTAATGACCATTCAGAAACCGGAAGATTTCACTTACCCCTCACAGTTTGCCGAGGTACTGGGTTCGCGCATGCACTACGTGGAACACGGCAGCGGCGACCCGATACTGTTCCTGCACGGGCAGCCTACCTGGTCCTACCTTTGGCGGAAGGTCATGCCTGAGCTCGAGGGCAAGGGCCGCCTGATAGCCGTAGACCTGATCGGCTACGGCATGTCTGACAGGCCCGACATCCCCTACGACATAGACGACCACATCCGTTACCTGGACGGCTTTATCGAGGCGTTGGGGCTGGACCGCATCACCATTGTCTGTCACGACTGGGGATCGTTTTTCGGTTTTCACTATGCCCACAGGCACCCGGAGCGCATCAAGGGCCTGGCATTCATGGAGGCCATGCTGACGCCGATTCCGGGCTATGAGGCATTTGACCCGCAGACCCGCCAGTTCTTCCAGACCTTGCGGGCCTCGCAGGCCAATGCCGAGCGCATGATGATGGACGAAAACCAGTTTATCGAAGGCATACTGCCCGGCACGATCCGCAGACCACTGGAGCCTCACGAAATGGACGCCTACCGCGCCCCCTGGACAGACCGGGAATCCCGGCGGATTCTGTGCAAGTTCCCGCAGAACCTGTGTATCGGCAAGGAGCCAGCAGACATCTACCAGAAGCAGACCGCCTACATGGACTGGCTCCAGCAGACCGACCTGCCCAAACTGCTGGTTCACGCAGACCCGGGCCTGCTGATTCCAGCGCCTGCTGTGCAGTGGTACCGGGAAAAGCTGCCGAACCTGGAAACTGCGCTTGCGGGCGAAGGGCTTCACTACATTCAGGAGGATCAGCCGCAGGCAATAGGCCAGGCCATCGCGCAATGGATGGAGCGTAACGGGCTATAGCC
>NZ_JACUUB010000071.1 GCF_014859525.1 Marinobacter sp. | reverse complement strand
CGAATAGCACCACAGAATATCGTGAATTTTGCCAATGAGGCTGAAGCAATAGCCGTAGGCCATGCGCGATCAGTTAAGCCATTTTGCGGACTTGTCGCTACTAAGAATCAAAAGCTTACGCTACCGAAACAGAGGCGAAATCGCCTTAAGTAGACAGACATGGACACCAATCACTGGCTCAGACATAACTTCCTCTCTTCTTTTTCCTTGGATGAACTAATTTCCGTGTTGCATCTTGCTATCTTCAGGAGCTTGGAATCTATCATTCATCCCATAGTCACGATGAACATTAGCCACCCTCAAACGGTAATCATTGAAGACCTTATTTTTCCCGGTTTCCTGTGCGACACGATGTTTAGGAAGGTTGCGCCATTGTTCAATAGCCTGCTCGTCTCGCCAAAAAGATAATGAAAGAATCTTGCCTTCGGTATTAAGGCTTGAGAAACGCTCAATAGAGATAAACCCATCAATCTTTTCAAGCTCAGGCTTTAATTGAGCAGCCAGTTCAAGATATTGGTCTTTATGCACAGGATCAGGGTGTACCTCAAAAATCACAGCGATCATAATCTCCTTCTATTACTAATCAATTCATATAGTTAGATAAACGAACTCACCTATCAAAGCCAGGTTCACCAGAATTCGACTAATTACGATTTATTGTATTATCTGCTCACAACCAGGCCCGAATATTTGGCTTCTTCCACCGGTTTGAGGCGTTACCTGGATCTGCGTGCTGATCCGCTCCTTCAAGGCGGGCACGTGCGAAATGACGCCTATCAGCTTGCCGTCCTGCTGCAGGCCCGCGAGTGTTTCCAGGGCGGTATCGAGGGCTTCCTCGTCCAAGGTGCCAAAGCCTTCATCCAGAAACAGCGAATCCACCCGGACATTCTTACTGGCCATATGTGATAACCCAAGTGCCAGTGACAGGCTGACGATAAAGCTCTCACCGCCGGAAAGATTCTTCGTTGACCGAATCTCCCCAGCCTGATAGTTGTCGACGACGTTGATCTCCAAGGGCTGAGCATCGTCACGGGCTAGCAAGTAACGGTCGGTCATTTTCTGCAATTGCCGGTTGGCGTGACCAATCATCATTTCGAAGGTCAGCCCCTGGGCAAAATTGCGGTACTTCTTTCCGTCTGCCGAGCCGATCAATTCGTGCAGGTTCTCCCACCTTCGGCACTCTTTTTTCTGGGCCTCGATAGCTGCCTGCTTTTCCTTTATCCGCTCCTTAGCGGCCGCATTTTCACTCAACTTGTGCTTGAGACCGGCAATGATGTCCCGCAGCTCTTTCAGGGCCTCCTCTTGCTCTTTGAATTGGGGCTCGAGCTCTTCCAGCGACTTGTCGGTGACCTTGCGAGCCATTTCCGTAGCCAGGCGCGTTTCCCGATCCTTCTTTCTGGCCTTCAGATCCGTTTGACGCTCATCCAGTTCCTTGGCCGTGGCCGACAGCTCCGCCCGAACTTCAGAGGATAGTATGGCCGCCAGGAACTGTTCTTCATTTGAAAAGCCAACAGGCGCGAGCGCTGCGGAGAATTCTGTTTCAAGCCTTCTCAGTTCCGGTTCTCGTTGCTCGATGCGTTTCTTCAGAGATTCGACATGGGACTTCGCGGTATTCCATTTTTGTTGGAGCTCATTGTACTGGTCTCTAGCCTGTTTCTCGGCACCTTCGGCATCCGAAATCGCCTTGTTTAAACGGCGCTCCTCATCGTCCGGATTCTTACTGCCGTACAGTGCATTGCGCTCATCACTTCCAGCGGCGAGTTCCGTTTTCAAGGTTTCCAGACGCTCCAGCTTTTCGGCCAGGGCGGTGCTTTGAGTTTCGATAACCGCATCCAGACGCTTCACATCGCTGTCGATGTCGGCAATCTGTTTCTCGATGTCCGCCTTTTTCTTGACCTGGGTCTGCCACGCCTTCAGCCGCGCTCTGAGGGATTCGATCAGTGATGAAATGTCCGTCTCGGGGATGTCCGAAATACCAAGCGGCTGGAGTTTGGTATAGACAGCCTGCCTGCGTTCGGAAAAATCAGCACGGAGTTTCACTAGGCCGTCCTTCACCTCGGCCAGGGCTTTCTCGGCAGCCTTTTTGTCATTAGCCGCTGCTGACTCCAGCTTCTCTGCCTCCGTCAACTTTTTACGGGCCAGGCTTTCAGCTTCTTCGAGTTTCGAGATGGCGGCTTCCTGATCCTCGGCTTTGCTAATCAGCCTGGTCAGGGCATCGATCTTCTGTTCGGTTTCATCGGGGACGGGTACATTCCCTTCCGCGAAGGGGTGTTCGGTCGCGCCACAGAGTGGACAGGGCTTGCCGTCTTCCAGTTTTGCCCGGTGATCTTCAAGTTCCGCAATTTTCGTCAGGAAGGCCATTTCACGCAGCAGGGTTTCTTTCTCGGTGCGGTATTCCCGCAACAAGTGGTCCCCCAGTAGTTGGTTCAAACCATCTTTACCCTGCTGAAGCTGTTTCGAGGCATCCTCCAACTCCTGCTTTCGAATGCCGGATTGCTTCTGACAGTCTTCGAGTGACTTTGCAGCCAGTTCCAGAGTCGTCCTGGCCGTTTCTTGAGCGGCCTCCTTTTGAACGATTTCATTTTGCCTGGAGAGCAGGCCGCCGATCTGTTCCTCAACGCCAGCCAGACCGCTGATCAGCCATTCATCCCGTGCATGCTCTTTGAGATAGTCGTCCACAAGATCCAGCGCCCTATAAGCCTTGGATCGTCTGTCCTGCTCTTCGAGTTGGGCTTTTTTGTCTGCATCAATCTTTGCCACAGCCTTCTTACAGCCCTCATCCTCTTCCGATACAGCTTTTTTCTGATCGGCAAGTTTCTGATCCAGGGAGCGAACCTTCTGCAATGTAGGCGCAGCGACTTTCAGCTCTTCTTTTTCCCGAGCGGTTTGTTGCTCAGCCGATTTCAGTACTTCGGCCTGTTCCTTGGCGGAGGATTCCAGTACAGGAAGAGCCTCTTCCTCATCTTTCAAGCCTGCTCTATCATTCGCCTGCTGTTTGCGGGTGGCGGTGAGCGTTGCGTATGCGCCGTCCAGTGAGGCTGCACTCAAAGCCCGGCCCAACTTTTCACGATCCGGTTTGAACGCCTCGATATCGCCCTGCAGCTTGCTCGCTTCATCGGCCAGGTTGATGATTTCCTTCTTTAGCCCATCGATGGTAGTGAGCCAGGCAATGGCCTTCCCGGTGTCAGCGGATTTGGCGGCAAGCTCTGTCTCTTCCTTCTGCTTTGTCTCGAGTGCCTGCTCAATCTCTTGTTCCTGCTCCGGCTCAAGAATCACGATGCCAGCCGTTTCAGCCTGGAGCAGGTTCAGTTTTTCCCGCTTCTCACGTTGGCGCTCATGGACACGGATGGATATCTGGCTGTAGATCTCTGTGCCTGTTATCTGCTCCAGGATCGGCGCGCGATCATCTGGTGCCGCCTGAAGGAACGCCGCAAAGCCGCCCTGGGCCAGCAACATGGATCGGGTGAAACGGTCAAAGTCCATACCGGTAGCCGACTCAATCTGGTCGGCTACCCCTCTGATCTTGGATTCGAAAATCTCGCCGGAATCGGCATTGGAAATTTCGTGTTTCGGGGGCTGGAGCTCGCCATTCGGTTTTTTGCGTGCCCGGTGTTGGCTCCAGTGACAGCGATAACGCCCAGACTGGGTTTCGAAGGTCACCTCGGCAAAACATTCTCCAGTCTGGCGGGACATGATTTCGTTTCCGCTCTTGGTGACCTTGTTCAGACGCGGCGTCCGCCCGTAAAGGGCGAGGCAAATAGCATCGAGGATCGTGGTCTTCCCCGCGCCGGTAGGGCCTGTGATGGCGAAGATGCCGTCAGACGCGAAGGCCGGGTGCATCAGGTCGATTTGCCATTCGCCGACCAGTGAGTTCAGATTCTTGAAGCGTACCTGCAGTATTCTCATCGATAGCTCCCTATTCCGCCTGCACATCGTCTTCATAGAGAGACGAGACCGTTTCCTGGTAGGCTCGAAGCAGCTCCGGCCACTGCTCTTCAGGCACGTCATGAGCGGCGAGACATCGTTCGAAGACGTCATTCACGTTCAGGTCGTCAAGTGTTTCCTCTTCATGGATTTGCCCCAGAACGCGGTCGATGATGCGGTTGTTCTTTATCCGGAGAATTTCCATTTGGGTGCCGGAAATAGCCGCCTCCAGGCGTTCACGCAGGTCGCCAATAACCTCAGTGCCTTCGTAGATGACTTCGAGCCAGCCTTGGGAGTCCGTCGCCGACAATTCAAGAATGCGGTTTGAGATGCCGTCCCAGTCTCCTTTGACGCGCTCAAGTTTCTGAAAAATTGGCACATCGATTAGCTGTACGGATGCAGCCGTGCTGTGGAACTCAACCTGGCAAACGCTCTTCTGCTGTTTTGCCTCTCCAAACCCCATAGGCAGAGGAGAGCCGCTGTACCTAATGGTCTCAAGGCCGTTCACCTTCTGCGGGACGTGGAGGTGACCAAGCGCCAGATAGTTGAAGCAGGCAGGAAAAATCCCGGCCGTCACATGAGCCAGCGAGCCGACATAGAGTTCGCGCACGCCATCAGCATCGACGGTTTGTCCGCCAGCGGTGAACAGATGCCCCGTGCCAACGATGGGAATATCGGCCCCGAGTTCCTCGCGCTTCTGTTCGGCCAAGGCGGCGACGGCTGCGTAATGGCTGCGGATGCCGTCAATCAATTTCCGCTCCTTGTCCTCGATGCTCTCACCCGCTTCCGCCACACGGATATCCCGGTCGCGGAGATAGGGCACGGCGCAGACAATCAATTCCGGATCGTCCTGCTCATTACGAAGCACCAGCACTTCGTCTTCTGGGGATTCCGTGCTACTACCGACCACATGAACATCAAGGGCTTTGAGCAGCTCCTTGGGTGCATTAAGAAAAGACGGCGAATCGTGGTTGCCAGCTACGACGACAACATGCCGACAGGATGAGGCGGCCACCCGGCACAGAAACCGGTAATAGAGCTCCTGGGCGCGATTGCTCGGAGCGCTGGTATCAAAGACATCACCTGCTACCAGCAGTGCATCAATATCATTCTGCTGAATCGTCTCAGCCAGCCAGGTCAGAAAGGCCTCGAACTCCTCGTAGCGTTTTCTGCCGTAAAGGGTTCTGCCGATGTGCCAGTCAGACGTATGGATGATTTTCATTCTGCATATTGCTCGACAATGTCGCATCGATTCATTCTAATACCCCCTTCAACCAATCCATTTATATCTGCCTATATTTTTTATGGCTACTATAGCTTTATTCAGTTCTAACGAAGATCACCTAGAATGTTTGTTTTGCACTGCATTACCGTAACCAAACAGCATGAATGAAATATCACTCATGTATACAGGCAAGCACTGACAGCACAAACTCATTGGAAAGAAATTAAAAAGCAGCTATACAAAATAGTTATTGATACACAAAAACTCTACACCTTCAATCACATACAATACATGTACAATCCTACTCGGTTTATTACATAATGTTCACTCTCACAAGCTTTTAAGACTGGCAACAGCCGACAAAAACAGACAGGATGCAATAAAACCGACAGGACAGTCATATGAACCATCCCACAGAGCAACAACACCTCACAAAACACATACTACTGTGCGTGACCGGTATGTCACCACAGATCATCACCGAGACCCTATACGCCTTGGCTGTGGAGCAGTCCCCCCCCTTTGTGCCAGATGAGATCCACCTTATCACCACTAGCGAAGGGGCCGAGTACGCCCGCCTAACCCTGCTCGACTCCAGCCAGGGCCAATACCACAGTCTATGCCGCGAATACGGCCTGGACGCGAGCAAGATCCGCTTTGATGACAGCACCATCCATCTCATCGGTGGCGCCACCCCCTTGGACGACATCCGCAGCATTGCCGACAATGAACAGGCCGCAGACGACATTATCGCCCTGGTTCAGCAGCTTACCGCCGATCCCCTCTGCACGATCCACGCCTCAATTGCCGGTGGGCGCAAGACCATGGGCTTCTATCTAGGCTATGCCTTCTCGCTGTTTGGTCGTCCCCAGGATCGGATCAGCCATGTACTGGTGAGCGCTCCCTTCGAATCCCATCGAGAATTCTTCTACCCCCCCAAACAACCTCGGGTACTACGCACCCGCGATGATCGCCCCATCAGCACCAAAGATGCCCGCATCACCCTCGCCCAGATCCCCTTCGTGCGCCTGCGAGAACAGCTGGGCAACGTACTGCCCACTGCTCAGCAACACAGCTTCAAGGATCTGGTGCGTCAGGCCCAGCTCAGCCTGTCTCCTGCAGAGCTGGTCATCGATACCGAGGCTCACCTGATCCGCTGCAACGACTACACGGTTCCGCTACGCCCCACCGAGATGGCCTTCATCACATGGCTGGCCCGGCTGCGCTTACAAGACCACCCCGGGATCTCTCGCATGAATATTAGTACACAGGAGCGCGACGCCTACCTGACCGCATACAGCCAGCTGGGCAAAAAACGCAGCGGCGATCTTGAACGTATCCAGCGCGCTCTAAAAGTTGGTATGGATGAGGCCTACTTCGATCAACGCCGCGCCAACTTACACAAAACCCTCAAAGCACACCTTGGCCAGCTAGCGCCAAACTTCTATGTCCAGGCCGAAGGTAAGCACTCAATGACACGCTATAGCCTCAAACTCGAGCCGGAACAGATCCGCTTTGCCCCACTGGACGAAGCCACCAACACGCAAACGGAGTTAAGCGAATGAAAACACTCAGCTACCAACTCAGCTTCCATACCCCCGCCTTCCTTGGCAATGCCGAGCAAAGCGGCCAATGGCGCACCCCACCCTTCAAGGCACTGCTAAGACAGTGGTGGCGAGTTGCATGGATGGCCGACAAGGATTTTCGCGGGGACGTGCGTAGCATGCGGGATGAAGAGGGGAAACTATTCGGTCATGCTTGGCTGGAAAATGACTCCTTTGAGCGAGATGGGCGCATGATAAAAACCTCTGGACGGAAGAGCGAGGTACGCCTGCGTATCTCTCACTGGGAACAAGGAAAGCTGAACAGTTGGCAAGGTCTGGAGCAAGGTACTATCTTCCATCCAGAATCGGAAATAACTCGTCACCGGGTTGGACCTCATGCCTACCTAGGCTATGGCCCACTGGATGGGCGCGGCAACACAAAGCTAAGTCAAAAAGTTAGTGCAGCCATCCAGGCCGGGGAAAACGCCACCTTTTCCATCGCTGTACCGGAGGAGGCAAGCGCGCTCGTCGAACAGGCCTTATGGCTGATGGATCGCTACGCCACTGCCGGTGGCCGCAGCCGCAACGGCTGGGGATCCTTCTCCCTGACACCGCTCGACGACACCCCTGCACTTGCCGGTGAGCTACCGAGCCGCGACTGGCAGCAGGCGCTGCAACTGGACTGGCCCCACGCCATCGGCAGCGATGATTATGGCCCACTGATCTGGCAGACCCAAGCCCATAGCGACTGGCAAACCCTGATGCGTGAGCTGGCTATCATCAAAATTGGACTGCGTACCCAACTGGTTTTCAACAGCGGCAATAATACTCAAACCCCAGAAGCGCGTCATTGGCTGAGCCACCCGGTCACCAGACACAATGTAAAACCATGGCGCCAAGGTCGACTACCCAACAGCCTGCGTTTCAAGGCATACCCCGACAGTAGCGATCCAACCAAACTGCGTGGTCACATCTTTCACGCACCCGCTTTGCCCACCGATATATTCAGACCGGATAAAGAAGCCGTTTCGCAGGCCTGGGCCACTGTCCACAACCTGCTAGATGAACTCACTCAGAAGCCTGATCAACGCAGCTACCTCATGATTAAAGACCCATCTCGCCGCGCAAACCTCAAAGCACAGTTGAATGAAGTCACTCTCGGCAGGAACAGGAACTAAACCATGGAAAATAACACCCTCTGGCAAACCAAACTCGCCGCCCGCATCCACGACCCGGCAGAAAAGGCCCTGGTGCTGCTACGCGACCCGGCCGGCCACGAAAATGGCACCAGCCGCGTGTTGCGTCGCCTGCTAGGGCTCGACCAACTCAGCGCGGAACAACTCGACCCGGACAACGCCGACGCGCTCACCGCAGTGCTGTTCAAAAAGGGTCTGCCCCTGCCCATCTACCAGCATGTGCAACGGGCCGACTGGTGGGCCGCCGCCGCCGACCGTCCCCAATGGCCGATGGAACAAATCACCGTTACCACCAAAAAGGGCCAAGAAAAAGCCTTCAAGGTGGCCGACTGGGCCCAGGTGCGCTGGACCAAACAACCCGTTCTGATCCACCCGCTCACTGGGGATACGCTCGATCTGCACGATCTAACCGACACCGAGATCGACGACATCAAGCAGCGCAGCTTTGAGCACTTCTCCTCGCTATTGGTCAAACTGGGGGCCAAGGATGAACAATCCCAGGACCTGCGCAAGACCCTGCTCAGCTACTGGCGCTTCGGCCCCGAGCTGGACGATGAGCAAGACAACGGCAGGCTCGGTGTACTCTGGCCCTTGCTGCCTGCCGATACCCGTGTGCCCGATCACAGCATTTGGGATCACCTGGATCTCACCTCCGCCTTTGCCGGGGCCTTCGCCACCGATCCAGATGGCGAAGCGGCACTGTTGGCGCTGTCCATTGGCCCGGTGCAGGACTTCATTGCCGCCGCCCGCTCCTCCTCGGATCTGTGGGCCGGCTCGCACCTACTCTCTCGCCTCGCCTGGGAGGCGATGAAGCCGGTGTGCGAGGCCCTCGGCCCCGATGCCATTCTATTCCCCCGTCTGCGCGGGATCCCGCAGGTAGATCTATGGCTGCGCGATGAGATGCATCTGCCCGACACGATGTTTACCAACTGCGTGTGGCGCAAGGGCGGCACCGATGCCAACCCACTATTCTCCGCCGCTCTGCCCAACCGCTTTGTGGCGGTCGTTCCCGCCAGCCAGGCACGCAAGATTGCCGAACAAGTCGAGACAGCGGTACGCACCTGGCTATTCGACACTGGTGAAGACGTGGTCTCCCGCCTGCTGAAAGAGGCCGGGCTGGATGTGGAGACCGCTCTCCCCTATGAGCAGATGAAGGAGCAACTGCAAGGCTTCCCCGAGGTACACTGGGCGGCGGTGCCCTTCACCCTGATCAAGCCACGCAACCAACAAAGGCAAACCGAACTGGACACCAGCGCCCTCTCCGCCGCAATGGCCCCGTTCTTTGGCGCAGCAGCGGGAGAAGAATGCGGTTTTCTCAAGGAGCCTGCCTGGCAGGTACTCAAGGAGGAGATCGAGTGGGGCGATGGCACTACCTTCTTCGCCCCCAACCCCGGCGTGCTCTACCCGGCGGTGTACGACCTGGCCGAGCGGGTCATGGCCGCCGCCAAGAGCGTGCGCCCGTTCCAGCAAAGCACCCAGCAGGGCTGGCGCTGTTCGCTCACGGGTGAGGCCGAGTGGCTGACCACCGACCGCGAGCAACTCAAATCATCCTACCGCCAACAAACCGATACCCTGTGGGCGCGAATCAGCCAAAACAAACCCGCCTGGGCCAAAAAGGGCGAACACCTCAGCGCACTGCCTGCTATCAAACGGCTGTGGCCCACCTTATTCGCCGAAGAGGTGGGCAAGGCCACCGGCAACAAGGCCCAACGCTTTGTGGTCTCTACCCACACCATGGCCCTGGCCCACCAGCTCGATCAGTGGCTGGAACGCGGCGGCCAAACCGCCGAGGGCTTGAGCTTCGAACTGGAACGCTACCGCACTGAGCGGGTCGCCCTGCCGCGCAAGCTGCTGCTGCGCCACATGAATAATCCGGCGCTGGCGGATGCCAAACGCCTGCCCGCCCTGCTGGAAGCGGTCATGCAGGATGAGGAGATCAGCGAAGATAAGCTAAAAAACATCAAGGACAAACTGCGCCAAACCCTGGGTAACGCCCAGTCACCCAAGCCCCGGCTGGAAACCTACTACAGCCTGCTGATGATGGATGGCGACCGCATGGGCGCGATCCTCTCCGGTGACGAGGAGACCGGCACCGCCATCCCCTACCGCGACGGTTTCCACCCCCAGGTACAAAAGGGCTTTGGTAAACACGCCGCCAAACAGCCACGCATCCGGCAATATGGCGAGCAAAAGCGTCCGCCCTCACCCAATCGCCACCTCGCCGTCTCAGGGGCGTTGAACGACTTCTCCCAAACCGTGGTACGCCATGTGGTGGAGAGCGAACGCCTGGGCCGGGTGATCTACGCCGGGGGTGATGATGTGCTGGCAATGTTGCCGGTGGCCGATCTGCTGCCCTGCATGCAGCGCCTGCGCCACGCCTACTCGGGCACCCTGCCGGAAGATGAAGCCCTCGACTGGGGCGAACTAAAGAAAAACCCCAAGGGCCTGCATTGCAAAAACGGCTTTGCCTTCCTGGATGGCCGGCTGATGCGCATGATGGGTCGCCACGCCACCGCCTCCACCGGCGCAGTAATTGCTCACCATCAAGCCCCGCTGGGGGCGGTGATGCGCGAACTACGTGCGGCGGAAAAGCGCGCCAAAGAGGAGGGAGGGCGCAATGCCTTCCATATTTGCATCGTCAAACGATCCGGCGGCACCCTGCGCCTCACCGCCAAGTGGGGCGAGCCGCTGACGCTGCTTGATGAGCTGCGCGACTTCCTTACCCAAGAGGGCGTCTCCCGTCGTGCGGTATATCACAGCCTGGCCTGGCTGGACGCCCAGGCCCTGCCCGAGGAAAACCCCGCCATGCTGGAAACCCTGCTGGCCTACCAGTTCAGTCGGCAGATCGATGGCAAGGCAAAGAACAAAGACGATCTCAAAAACCACGCCCCCAAACTGGCCCAGCGCCTGATTGCCCAGGCCAAAGATAAAAACCAGCCCATCAAGTGGCTGCGCAACTTCCTCTCCGTGGCCGAGTTTCTGGCCCGCGAGACCCGTCAGGGAGAAAATTCATGAACACCCACTACCGCTTTATCGAACCACTGGATGTCCTCTTTCTGCGCGGCAACAAGCTCTTCGGCGACCCCGGCAGCTTTGGTGAGAGCCTGATCCCCCCCTGGCCCTCGGTGGCAGCGGGTGCGATCCGCTCGCGCATGTTGGCCGATGCCGGGATCAACCTGGCCCGCTTCGCCAAAGGGGATGAACCCCACCATGAACTGGGCACGCCACAACAGCCCGGCCCCTTCACACTCACCGCCTTCCAACTGGCACGGCGTACCGCTCAGGGGGTAGAGCCGCTGTTCGCCCCGCCTGCCGATCTGGTGATCAGCCAGGGCGATGACGGGATCACACTGCAACGGCTACAGCCCAAAACCACCGCCCCAGGGCTGGACAGCTCCAGCACCCAGGCCCTGCTACCCATCCTCGCCCAGGCCAAGCGCGGCAAACCGGTCTCCGGCTACTGGCTGACGCAACAGGGCTGGCAAACCTATCTACAAGGCGGCACGCCCAAGCCGACAGATCTAGTAAAAAACCAAGACCTTTGGAAGATCGACCCACGCGTTGGCGTGGGCCTGGATACCGAACAGCGCAGCGCCGCCGATGGCAAGCTGTTTTCCATGCAGGCGGTGGCCCTGTCTCACGATGTGGGCTTTGTTGCCGTCGTACAAAATGCCACCCCGCCCAATGACGGCCTGCTACGCCTGGGGGGCGACGGACGTGCCGCCGCCCTCAGTCCCGTGGAACTGAAATGGCCCGAACCGGATTACGAGGCCATCGCCCAGGCCGGACGCTGCCGCCTGGTGCTCACCACCCCCGGCATTTTCCCCGATGGATGGCGACCCACCGGGACGGATGGCTCAGATCTCATTGAACTCGATGGCATACGCGCCCGCCTGGCCTGCGCCGCCGTACCCCGTGGAGAGACGCTATCCGGCTGGGATCTGGCCAACAAATGCCCCAAACCGGCCCAACGCGCCGCCCCCGGTGGCAGTGTTTACTGGCTGGATAAACTGGAGGCCAGCCCCGCAGCCCTACGCCAATGGGTACAGCAGGGGCTATGGCAAGGAAACGAAGACCCCGCCCGCCGCGCCGAAGGCTACAACCGCTTTACCCTTGCAGCATGGTCGGATGAGGCCTGAGCCATGAGCAAGCTATTGTTCTACAAAGTAGAAAACAAAGAAATCCGCGTACAGCTGGAAGGTGAGACTGTCTGGCTCAACCAGAAGCAACTGGCCGAGCTGCTCGACACCAGCACCGATAACATCGGCCTGCACCTGAAAAACATCTACCACCAAGAAGAACTGCTGGAAGAGGCAACTACCGAGGATTTCTCGGTAGTTCAGCAAGAAGGTAGGCGACAGGTCACCCGACGCATCAAACACTACAACCTTGATGCCATCATCTCGGTAGGCTACCGGGTAAACTCCAAGCGTGGCGTACAATTTCGCCAATGGGCCACCCGGGTATTGCGCGAGCACCTGGTAGAGGGCTACACCCTCAACCCGAGCCGCTTGGCCGAGCGCGGCCTCAACGAGGCGCAGCAGGCCATCGATCTGCTGGCCCGCACCCTGCAACACCAGGCCCTGGTGGATGACACCGGGCGCGAGGTGATCCAGCTCATCAACGGCTATGCCAAAACCTGGCACCTACTACTGCAATACGATGAAGACAGCCTCGCCCTACCGGATAGCTGCCAGCCAGCCCGCAGCGCGCTGGACTACCCACACGCCCGCGCCGTCATCGACGAACTTAAGGCCACCCTGATCGCCCGGGGTGAGGCCAGCGAACTGTTTGGGCGCGAGCGAGGCGATGCCTTCCAGGGGATCCTTGGCAGCATCGAACAAACCATGTTTGGCGAAGCCCTCTACCCCAGCCGCGAGCTCAAGGCCGCCCACCTGCTCTACTTCGTGATCAAGGACCACCCCTTCGCCGATGGCAACAAGCGCAGCGCCGCCCTGTTGTTCCTGCTCTACCTGCAACAGGAGGGGGTGGCTGCCCACTTCAATCCCAACGC
>NZ_JACUUB010000070.1 GCF_014859525.1 Marinobacter sp. | reverse complement strand
AAGTGATCTGAGGGGAATTCGCCTACACGGGCGGTGAACTGCAATCCGCTTGCCTTGAGCATGATTCATCCTTGATAAACTAAATCCGTTTAGTATCGAGAAGTCAGGAGACCACACTTCCTGCGGCCAAACGATTGACTCTCAATCGCACGACGATAGCAAAGGCAAAAGGCTGAGTCCACGAATCGCCCAAAACGGACTCCCCCCAACAACCTTCACACAACCATCACCGTGCTGTAACAAACCCTCCCTAAGCTCGTAGACAAATCAACTTGTATAGACATGTCTATGAGCCTTTACACCCTGCAACGCGAAACCGGCTACGCCCTCTACCGCCAGATTGCCCGGCACCTGGAGCGCGACGTTCTGAACCAGTACGCCCCCGGCGATATGCTGCCCTCGGAAAACGAAATGGCGGATCGCTTTGGCGTTAACCGCCACACACTCCGGCGCGCCATTGACCTGCTGGTTGCCGATGGCCTGCTGGAGCGCCAGCACGGGCGTGGGGTATTCGTGATTAACAATCAGATTGACTACCCGCTCGGCTCTGACACCCGGTTTACCGAAAACCTGACCGCCATGGGCGCGTCCACGGGCGGGCGTGTGGTTCGCAAACAGGTCCTGCCTGCCATCGAACGGGTGGCGGAACGCCTGGGTATTGAGGTGGGGGAGCCGGTGATCTGGATTGAAAGCGTGCGCACCGTGGATGGTTCGCCCTTCTGCATTATTTCTCACTTTCTGCCGGAAGCCAGATTCCCGAAAGTCCGGGATGACTATGAGGGCGGCTCTCTGCACGGCTTTCTGGCGGAGCACTATGGCTACTCACTCAAGCGTGTCCAGAGCCTGGTAACGGCGATGCTCCCGCAGGGCGATGACGCAGGCCTTCTGGCGATGCCCAGAACCCAGCCCGTGCTGCGGGTAAAAAGTACCAACGTGCATGAGCAGGATCTGACCCCGCTCGAGTACGTGATTACCCGGTTTCGCGCAGACCGGATCCAACTGTGCATCAACCCATGACTGTCTGCTAACGGTCTCATGCCTGAATCACACCCTACGGGAGCTCATCTAATGTATCGGAAACTGCCCACACCACTCAAATTCATCTCAGTATGTCTGTGCGCCATGCTAACGGCATTTGCCTCAGCCTCCGCGCTCTCTGCCGTCAACGACGGGTCAGCGGATCGCCCATTGCGCGTGGTCCTGGTACCGGCAGATGGCGGCACGGAAGACGGCACCCGAAAAGACTTCCAGCCGATCTTTAACGCCGTTGCCGGCGCCACGGGTCTGAACTTCAATCTCAGGGTAGGGCAAAGCTATGGCGCAGTGGTCGAAGCCATGTGCAACGGCGCTGCCGACATTGCCTGGTTTGGCCCGGTCAGCTACCTGCAGGCTCACCAACTCGGCTGTGCCGACCTGCTCGCCATGGCCGTCAGTGATGGCCAGTCTGTTTACTATTCAGGCATCTTTGCCCGCACTGACAGCGGCATCGATACGCTGCAGGATGTGCGCGGCAAAAAGCTGGCGCTGGGCGACATCAACTCCACCTCCAGCTTCAACATCCCGGTGGCCATGCTGTTGCGTGAAGGCATTGACCCGGCACGCGATACCGGCAGCGTGACCATGGCTGGCAGCCACGCCAACGTGCTGTCGGCACTGGCCCAGGGCCTGGTGGATGTTGGCGGTGCCTCTTTTGACTCCTATGAGAAAGCCCTGAACGCCGGTGCCATCAGTGCCAGCGAAGTGCGCATCGTCGCCAAAAGCGCTCCTCTGCCTTACCCGCCACTGGCGATCCAGCCGCACGTGGATGCCAGCATCAAAGCCCGCCTGCAGGACGCTTTCAACCGCGTTCACACCTTGCCCGGCATTACACCGGAGCAGATCCGGGGCTACGGCGGCAAGCGCGTTGACCGCTACACCAGCGAGGTCAGCGAAGAATCCATGGCAGAAGTCGGCGACATGCTCAACGCCGTCACTCGCGACGTAAAACAGAACATTCTGGCAGCCGGCAACGCCCGCTGATCACCGAACCCTGTGCCCGCCAAAGCGGCGGGCACTGAAGAAGGAGAAAGCACCATGAACGCAACACCGCAAACCATGGTACAGCTGAACGGCATCGGCAAAACCTGGCCCGACGGCACCCGCGCCCTGAACACCGTCGACCTTGAAGTACCGGAAGGTCAGTTCTGCGTCATTCTTGGCCCCTCCGGTGCCGGTAAGTCCACCCTGTTACGCGCGGTTAACGGCCTGATGCAACCCACAGAAGGCAAGGTGAACGTAGACGGCATTGAACTGACACCTGGTACGGAGAAAGCCCTGCGCAAAAAAGTGGCGATGATCCACCAGCACTTCAATCTGGCGACCCGCGCCAGTGTGGCAGCCAACGTTCTGTCCGGCGCCCTGCCGGACGTCTCACTGGCCCGGGCGCTGTGCGGCTGGTTCCATCCGGAACAACGAGCCAAAGCCTGTCATTATCTGGAGCGCGTCGGTCTGAAGCCAGACCACCTTCGCCGCCGTGCGGGAGAACTGTCCGGCGGACAGCAACAACGCGTGGGCATTGCCCGGGCTTTTATGCTCGATCCCAAAGTCGTCCTTGCAGACGAGCCGGTCGCAAGCCTGGACCCCAAAATCTCCCGCGACATTCTCGCTCTGCTCCGGGATGCCGCCAGAGACCTGAATGCCACGGTTATCTGCAGCCTGCACCAGGTCGATCTCGCGCGTGAATTTGGTGACCGCATCGTCGGTATGCGAGACGGCGAGGTCGTGTTTGACGGAACCCCCGACGAGTTCGACGAACAGCGCCTGAACCGGCTTTACCACAATGCCGATTGGGGTGATGGAGAACCACGGGAAGATCACCCGGAAGCAGAAGCCGAACCGGCGCGCCATGCCGCTATGGGAGGTGCGTAATGATTACCCGCCCGATTCCGGTGCCGCCGAAGGATGCTCGCCTTAACTGGCACCTGGACCAGCCTTTCCGCCTGAAGCATCTGGTGATTGCCGTTTTGTTGCTGGTCTTGCTGGTGGTAACCGGTCAGCGCACGGAAATGGACCGTATGCTGGCCATGACCACCGAGGCCGTGGGTAACCTGGTCGGCCTGAACGATGACTCTCAGGTTGTCCGCGGTTTGGGCAAGGTCGCCGATTCCATGTGGCCACCGACCCTCGCCACCTCCGAAGAAGCGGCCCGCCTGGGCGACCTTGATACCGACAACCTGCCCTGGTTCAGCCGGATCGAATCCACGGAAACGGTGCGTCAGCGCCTGAACACAGACACCCTGGAACTGGAAACCACCACCGAAACCATCGAGGTGCTGTACCGGCCAATGGGTTATGTGCAGACCGTGTTCGTCAAGATGATCGAGACCCTGGAAATTGCGCTCTGGGGCACGCTGCTGGCGGTTTCGCTGTCGATCCCGCTGGCCTGGTTCGCCGCCAGCAATTATTCGCCAAACCGGGCGACCTACACCATTGCCCGTGGCCTGATCAGCCTGCTGCGCTCTGTGCCGGAATTGATTGTGGCGTTGTTCCTGGTGCTGGCTTATGGCTTCGGCCCAATCGCCGGGGTACTGGCGCTGGGGCTGCACGCCGCCGGTTTTCTCGGAAAATTCTACGCCGAAGATATCGAAAACGCCGACAAGCATCCGCAGGAGGCCCTTGAAGCTATCGGTGCCGGAAAGATCAAAACCCTGTGGTACGCCGTCATGCCTCAGGTACTTCCCCAGTACGTTGCCTACACGGCCTACATACTCGACCGCAATCTGCGCATGGCTACGGTTATTGGACTGGTGGGCGCGGGGGGAATCGGCCAGGAGCTCAAGGGGCGCTTTGACATGTACGACTACGGCCATGTGATGACCATCCTCATTGCCATTTTCCTGTTCGTGTTTGTTCTCGACCAGATTTCTGCACGGATTCGTGCCCGGATGATCTGAACGCACACCCCTTTTTTGACACAGCAACATGTATAGACATCTGAATCACAAGGACTATCGACCATGACTATTTCTGCAACCGGGGAAAGCTGGCCACCCGCCCGCAGCCAGTGGCTTCGCTACTGGTCCGCTGTTCCCGCAGAACAGACCGAAGCGCTGGCCGCTGATATAGCCGGCCTGTGCGAGGTCAGGGACGTCACCCTGCCGCAAAACGGCCTTGGCCTGCTCAAACTGCCGGATTCCGCCCTGAACGATCTGTATTTTCTGGGCGAAGTGCCGGTCAGCCATGCCCATGTGGAGGTGACCGCGCCGGATGGCACCCGCTCCGAAGGCGGCGCGCGCCTGCTGGATGACCGCCAGTCACTGGCCCGGGCACTGGCCGTGCTGGATGCCACCCTGGCAGAGCGGCTGCCAAAACATGAACAGGCGCTTGACCTGCTGAACACCGGTCGCGCTGCGATTCTGGAAACCCGGGCCGAACGCAATGCCATTCTGGCCACCACCCGGGTGGATTTCTCCCTGCTGGGTGATGGAAGCGAGGACGACGATGAATAATCCCCTGACTACCGAACAGCACGACAGCGTCTGGAGCCCGCTTTATCAACAACGGGCGTTCCGGGCACTGATGAGTGCGTTTTCCTTCCCCGGGCGGCGCCAGCCACTGCCGTTGTGCAGCGATGCTACAGGACCAACCTGCATTGCCGCCGTTCTGTGCGACAACGAAGTCAGTCTGGCAGACCCGGACCAACTGATTCAGCCAGCCGATATCCGGCGGCTGGGCATCCGCGAAGCCAGCCTTGAAAACGCCGGATTCATTATTGCCGACGGCAGCCGTGCACCCGACTTTGCGCCGGCACTGGGCAGCCTGGCCGAGCCAGAGCAGGGCGCAACCATCATTGTTCGCGTGGCCAGCCTGGAAAGCACCAACGATTTCCCGCTGATGCTTGAAGGGCCCGGCATACAGGACACCCAGGCGCTTGCCGTCAGCGGCCTGAACCGCGCGTGGCTGGCAGAAAGAGCGCGCTGGAACCGGAACTTCCCGATGGGCGCCGACCTGATTCTGGTGGACGACACTCAGGTCGTGGCACTGCCGCGCACGACCCGGATCCGCGGAGGAACCAACTGATGGGTTACGTAGCAATCAAAGGTGGCGAAAAAGCCATCGACGGGGCGGCCGACGCCCTGGAAGCGCTCAGAGCCAGCGGGCCGGTTTCAGGTTCTGAGCCTTTGTCCCTGAATGCCATTGAACACCAGCTCCGGCTGCTGACCTCGCGCATCATGTCCGAAGGCGGGCTGTATCATCCCCAGCTTGCCGCCCTGGCGATCAAGCAGATGCAGGGCGACACCCTGGAGGCCGGTTTTGCGTTACGGGCCTACCGGTCCACCAAACCCCGGCTGCTGGAAACCCCGCCCCAGGATACCGGCAATATGCGGCTGATCCGCCGGATTTCCAGTGCGTTCAAAGACATTCCCGGCGGCCAGATGCTGGGGCCAACCCACGATTACGCCCTGCGCCTGATGCGCTTTGAACTGGCGGAGGAATCCCCCGAGCCGTTCCGGAAGATGGCATCGACCTTCCTGAAAAACGCACCGGAGGAGGCGCTGCCCGACAGCTTCCCGAAAGTGCTGGACGCGCTGCGCTCAGAGCGCCTGCTGCCGCCCAAAGCGGAGCAGCGAAACCCGGCGTTCGACATCACCCGGGACCCGCTGATTTTCCCGGTCAGCCGGTCGGCGGCACTGGCCACCATGGCCCGGGCAGAAACCGGCTCCATGCTGGCCATTGCCTATTCCAACATGCGCGGCTACGGCGACATTCACCCCACGGTGGCCGAGCTACGGGTCGGCTACCTGCCGGTGATGTTGCCCCACCCGGTGACCGGCGAGCTGACCGAGGCCGGTGAAGTGCTGATGACCGAATGCGAAGTCATTGCCATGTACGAACCGGAAGACACCGAATCCGCCAAAGACGCCGCCCCGGAGTTCACTCTGGGCTACGGTGCCTGCTTTGGCCACAATGAAACCAAGGCCATCAGCATGGCCATCCTGGATCGCGCCCTGCAGAAAGGCATGCGGGACGGCCCGGAAAACCCCTCCGAAGACCCGGAGTTCGTGCTGATGCACATCGACGGCGTGGACTCCATGGGCTTTGCCAACCACTACAAAATGCCCCACTACGTCACCTTCCAGTCCGACATGGACCGGCTACGTTCCACTCGGGAAAAGTACCAGGCGCGCGGTGAAACCCCACAGGAGGAAACCCATGAATCCTAATTACCGACTGCCCAACAGCCAGGACAGTTACGGCTTTGGCTTTCTGGATGAGTTCGCCAAGCGGGAAATCCGCCGGGTCATTCTCAAGGCCATCAGCATTCCCGGCTATCAGACGCCTTATGCCTCGCGGGAAATGCCCATGGGCCGGGGCTTTGGCACCGGTGGTCTGCAGTTGACCCTGTCCATGATCGGCCCGGATGACACCCTGAAAGTGATCGACCAGGGCTCGGACGACTCCGTGAACGCGGTGAACCTGCGCAAGTTTGCAGAGCTGACCTGCCCCGAGGTCTCCACCACCGAGAGCACCACCGAAGCCAGCCTGATCCAGACACGCCACCGTGTACCGGAGATTCCCCTGCGGGAAAATCAGGTGCTGAACTTCCAGGTGCCCTATCCCGACCCGTTGGTGATTGTGGAACCGTCAGAGGCCAAGCGGAAAATCATGCACGGCGAAGGGGATTACGCCCGCCTGCTGACCAAACTCTATGAGGATCTGGTGAAGTTCGACGAAATCACCATCTCCCACCGCTACCCCACACGGATCAACGGCCACTACGTGATCGACCCGAGCCCGATCCCGCGCTACGACGTGCCCAGGCTGAACCAGTCCAAGGCGCTGTTGCTGTTTGGTGCCGGCCGGGAAAAGAAAATCTATGCGGTGCCACCCTACACCAACGCCGACCCCCTGGTGTTTGATGACGTGCCCTTCCGTACCGAGAACTTCTATGACGCTGACGGCCAGCGCAGGGCCTGTGCCCGCTGCGGCTGCACCGACAGCTTCCTGGACGAGCTGAACCTGGAAGACGGCAGCAAGGCCTGGCAATGCTCCGACACCGACTACTGCAACCGCCAGTTAGCCAGCACAGAAGCCGGCGAGGTGACCCAATGAACCCGATTCTTGACGTAAAGGGCCTGACCCGCATCCACGGCACCGAGTGCCCATCCTGCCTGGACATGACCGGCCCGGAGCACGACACCAACGTGTGCCCCGCCTGCGGCTCTGTTGTTGCAGCCGCCAATGTCAGCTTCAGCCTCCAGCCGGGGGAAATTCTCGGCATCATGGGGGAATCCGGCAGCGGCAAATCCACGGTGGTGAAAACCCTGTATTTCGACCAGGCGCCCACACGGGGCCGCGCCACCTTCCGGGACGACGACCAGAGCCACGAACTGTTCAACCTCAACGGCGCGGAACAGCGCTGGTTGCGCAATCACCGCTTCGGCATGGTGTACCAGAACCCGAACCTGGGCCTGAATTTCAACATCTCCGCCGGTGGCAACATTGCCGAGCGGCTGCTGATGAACGATCTCAACCACTACGGCGACATCCGCCGCCGGGCGAGCGAACTGCTTACCCGCACCGATGTGATGGTCAGCCGCATGGACGAATCGCCCAAACAGTTTTCCGGCGGCATGCAACAGCGGGTCCAGATTGCCAAGGCCCTGGCCACGCGGCCACCGCTGCTGTACCTGGATGAAGTGACCACCGGGCTGGACCTGTCGGTACAGGCGAAAATTCTCGACCTGATTCTGGAAATCCAGCACGAACTGCAAACCGCGATGATTGTGGTCACCCACGACCTGGGCGTGATCCGTCTGCTGGCCAGCCGCACCCTGGTCATGAAATACGGCCGGGTGATTGAATCCGGGCTGACCGATCAGATCCTGGAAGATCCGCAGCACGCCTACACCCAGCAACTGGTGGCATCCACCCTGTGAGGCAAAACACCATGACAGCTATTTCTGACACACCGATTCTTGAGGTGCAGGGCCTGGCCAAACAGTTCAGCCTGCACGCCCAGAACGAAATCGTACCGTCCTGCTCAGACGTCAACATGCTGGCTTTTCCCGGCCAGCTGGCAGCCCTGACCGGCCCCACCGGCGCCGGTAAATCATCGGTGCTGAAGTGCATCTACCGCACCTATCTGCCCAGCCAGGGCAGCATCCACTTTCGCCAGGCCGATGGCGAGGTGGTCGACCTGGCCCGGATCAGCGAACAGGACATGCTGCAACTGCGCCGCAGTGAACTGGGTTTTGTGACCCAGTTTCTGCACTGCGTTCCCCGCCGCCCGGCGGACGAAGTAGTAGCCGAACCGCTGATTCTGCGGGGCATAGCCCTTGCCGATGCCGTAGCACAGGCCCGTGAACTGCTCAGGCGCCTGAACGTGCCGGAGCGGCTGTGGCGCCTGCCCCCTGCTACCTTTTCCGGCGGCGAGAAGCAGCGGGTCAACCTGGCCCGGGGGCTTATTGCCAGACCACGCCTGCTCCTGCTGGACGAACCCACCGCCAGCTTGGATAAAGCCACTACCGGCCAGGTGATCGACCTGCTGCGGGAATTCAAACAGGCCGGTGTGGCCATGGTCGCCATTTTCCATGACCCGGAACTGGTCACGGCCCTGGCCGATGCCGAATACCGGCTGGCACCACCCCGAAGCCTGACCCAATCAACTCCCGCCCTGGAGGCCATGCAATCATGAAACGCCAATTACTGACCAACGCCCGCATCGTTCTGGAAGACACTATCGAAGAGCAGGCCGATCTGTTGATCGAAAACGGCACCATTGCCGCCATTGGGCCGACGGACACACAGGGTGCCGAACAGGTGGACCTTCAGGGCTGTCTGTTGGCGCCGGGCCTGATCGACCTGCACTGCGATGCCCTGGAAAAAGAAGCCGAACCCCGGCCCAACGTGCATTTTCCGTTCGAGCTGGCCGCCGCCCTGGCAGACAAACGCAACGCCGTGGCGGGCATCACCACCGTTTACCACGCGTTGTCGTTTGCCAACCACGAGCTGGGCGTTCGCAACAACGCGGTGGCTGCCGATCTGGCCCGGGCCATGGCCCGACACCGGCCCAACGGCATGGTCGACAATCGGGTGCATGCCCGTTACGAAGTCACCGATGAAAGTGCCCCGGAGATCCTGAATGCCCTGTTGGCAGAAGGTGCCCTGCAGATGCTGTCCTTCATGGACCACAGCCCGGGCCAGGGCCAGTTCCGGGATGTAGAAGCCTACCGGGCTTATCTGGCCAAAACCTACAAGACCTCTGCGGATGATGTGGATGCCATTCTGGACCAGAAACGCGCCGCCGCCCGTGGTGCCATGGCCCGCATGGAACAGCTTGCCGGGCAGGCCCGCCATCACAGGGTTCCCCTGGCCAGCCACGATGACGACAGCGCGGAAAAGGTCACGGTACTAAAAGGCCTTGGTGCCCGCATATCGGAATTCCCGGTCAACCTTGAAACGGCCGTGGCGGCCCGGGAAAACGGCCTGTCCACCCTGTTTGGCGCACCGAATATCCTGCGCAACGCGTCCCAGTCTGGCAATATGAAGGCGCTGGATGCGGTTAAAGAAGGCGTGGCCGACTGCCTGTGCAGCGACTACTCACCGGCGGCGCTGTTACCCTCGGTACTGCGGCTGGTAGAAGACGGCCACCTCTCGCTGCCACAGGCCTTCGCCCTGGTCACCCGCAATCCGGCCAGAGCCGCCGGGCTTGAGGACCGGGGCACCATTACGCCGGGTAGGCGGGCAGATCTGATTGCCATCGCAGGCACCGGGCTCCTGGCCCAGGCACGCCAGGTCTGGTCCGGTGGCAGGGAGGTTTTAAGATGGCAGGCACACTGATCTACCTGATTGGCCCCTCAGGCAGTGGCAAGGACACCCTGATCAACCTGGCCCGGCAACAGCTGGGCCAGGACTCTGATGTCTGTTTTGCCCACCGCTACATCACCCGGCCGGCCTCCGCCGGTGGTGAGAACCATGTCGCCCTGACAGAAGAAGAATTCCTGGCGCGCCAGCGCGCCAGGCTCTTCGCCATGAGCTGGGCAAGCCACGGCTGCCATTACGGCATTGGTATCGAGATCAATCAATGGCTGGCCAAGGGCCTGACCGTTGTGATGAACGGCTCAAGGGGCTATCTGAAGACCGCGTTGCAGAATTATCCGGAACTCTGCCCGGTGCTGATCGAGGTGTCCCCGGACGTGCTCAGGGAACGGCTGGCCCAGCGCGGTCGCGAAACGCTGCAGGACATTGAGTTACGGCTGAGCCGCAACAGTCAGTTCGACCTGGATGCAGAGGAAGGCTGCCTGCGGGTAGATAACACCCACTCGCCAGAGGCCGCCGGCCAGCGATTACTGGCCATCATCAACCAGCACAGGAGGCAGGGCGCATGCGCGTAACCTTTCTTGGCACCGGCGGCGCCGGCGGTGTGCCCCGCTTCGGCTGCAACTGCCCCGCCTGTCAGCGGGCAAAACGTAACCACAGGCACGTTCGCAGGCCCTGCTCGGCACTGGTTGAAGACGGCAACCACAAGATATTGCTGGATGCCGGCCTGATGGACCTGCACGATCGCTTCGAGCCGGGTGAACTCAGTGCCATTGTGCTCACCCACTACCATCCAGACCACGTTCAGGGGTTACTGCACCTGCGCTGGGGTAAAGGCGAGTCGATACCGGTTTACGGGCCGCCGGACACAGACGGTTTCGCCGATCTGTTCAAGCACCCCGGCATTCTGGACATCTCTGACCTTAAAACGTTTGAGGCGCTGGAACTCGGCGACTTCAGCCTGACGCCCTTGCCGCTGAATCATTCCAGACTCACCTTCGGCTACGCCATCGGCCACCGCAGCGGCGCCCGGTTTGCCTATCTGACCGATACCCTCGGTCTACCGGAGGCGTCGGCCGATTTCCTCAGGCGATGGTGCCCGAACCACATAGCGGTGGATTGCAGCCACCCGCCCGCCGATGTCTCCGGCAAAGCACCGCAGAACCACAACGATGTCACCGCTGCACTGGCAATGATTGAGCGCAGCGGCGCGGAACAGGGCTGGCTGACCCATCTGGGTCATGAGACCGACTGCTGGCTGATGGCCAACGCCAGCACTCTGCCGGAAAATGTGACGCCGGCAGCGGATGATCTGGGCTTCGACATCTCAACCAGCCATTCCCCGGCATGATCAGCGCCACCGTCGCGCTGGCGGCATCGGTACTGATGCACGTGCTCTGGAACCTGATCGCCAGGCACCAGCCCGGCGCGGCCTGGCCGCTGTGGTGGGCATTGCTGGCGCACCTGATACTGCTGGCGCCCTGGGGGTTTTATGCACTGTGGCAGGCCAATGCCTGGTCAACCGACTTTCTGGGGTTGATGGCCCTATCCGCCAGCGCAAACGCCCTGTATTTTTTTGGATTGTGGAAATCCTACAAACACGCGCCAGTGGCCATGGTGTACCCACTGGTACGAAGCTCCCCGGTTCTCATTGCCTTGTGGTGGCTGATACTGACCGGCGAATCGCCCGGCCTGATGGGCTGGCTGGGCATTCTGATCAGTGTTGCCGGATTGATGATTCTGGCGGGCAGCCAACCCGGGCGCGGCGAGAAAGCTGCGATTCCCTGGGCACTTGTAGCGATGGTGTGTACCAGTGTCTATTCCATTTCCGACAAGCTGGCGACCGGCCAACTGCCCGGGTTCGCTGCGATCATCGGGTTTATATCGGTGGGGTACAGCGCCGCCTTTGTGGTGCTGACCCTGGCCTTGCGACAACAGACCGGCCGCTGGACGCCGCCCCAGCGGCTGTCGCTGCCTGTCATCGTGATTGGCGGGTTGTGCGTGGGCCTTGCCTACGCACTGGTGATCCACGCCATGCGCTTTCTGCCCTCGGCAGAGGTGGTCGCTTATTCCAACACCGGCATCGTGCTGGCAACCCTGGCGTCTATCTATTTGTTCGGAGAAAAACAACGGGCGAAGTGGCGCATTGCTGGGTCGGTGGTTATCTGTATCGGGTTACTGCTTCTGGCGCTGTAATCCCCTTCGATGCTTTTTAGCTGCGCCAGGACAGGAGCCCACGATCCTTCCAGGGTTTTCGGATACCCAGCCAGATCCCCGCCAGCATCCCTGCCAATGCAGACATACTGGCCAGGGACAGTGCCGGCAACGCCAGCAACAACTGGAAATCATTGCCGCCCAGCGCAAGCGCAGACCCGGCCCCCATCAAAACCCCACCGCCCAGATGTTTGCCGGTTTCGCCGTCGGCGGGCAACACCCACCGGAAGCGCCCGAAACGCCAGGCGCCCACGGTCATACCCAATAACATGGTGAACAGAATCAGTGCCCGCAGGAACGATGGCGGGGGCGAGGCAGCTGTCATCAGATTCAGCCCCGCATCCCGCACGAAATCACTGGGTGACCAGGCTGGCTCATACAGAAAAAGCGCGCCGGCAAAAATCCCCACCACCATGATTCCGCTCCACATTCGCCAGCGGTAATGAAACTTCCAGTAAACCAGTATCGACGCCAGTACCAGAGAGGCCACCGCAAACCAGGGCAGAAACCCGAGCTGGTAGGTTGTTCTGCGTGGGTCCGGTTCCACGTCTGCCATGATCAGCACGACCCATCCCGCCAGCCAGCCCAGCATAGTCAACACCATGCGAAGATCTCCACTGGAAAGACGTGTTGCGGTAGAGATAGAACAGGCGCCGTTAATGGCCGCGCCAAGACCGAACACGAAACCGCCAAGAGGGATGGACCAGTGAAATGGGTAAACCGCCAGAAAGGAGTGGTTTTGATAAACCATCAGAGGGGTGAACAGATAGATCCAGAATCCAGCCATGAGAATGGCCGTCAGGCGCAGGCGCCGGCCCCGGATCCAATCGTTGACGCCACGGACCATACAGAGACCTGTTACCTGGGCGGTGTAACCAATCACCGCGGCAATGGTCAATGCGATTACAACTGAGAACATGAGTACCCTGCCTCCATATCCTGATGCACAGGACACGCAAACAGGGTAATTGTTACCACAGGGCGCTACGCAAAACGGGGTTGCACCGCAGCAGTCCTGATTCCTTAACCCTCCAGCGCTCCCTTGAGCTGCCCCAGCAATCCGGCGTAAATGCCATGA
>NZ_JACUUB010000011.1 GCF_014859525.1 Marinobacter sp. | reverse complement strand
GACCACGAAGACTGGTTGTTCCATTCCATCCTGTCCCCCTATCTGAACACCGGGTTACTGAACCCTACGGATGTGTGCCAGGCAGTAGCACAAGCTTGGTATACGGGCCGGGCGCCACTCAATGCAGTGGAAGGTTTCATTCGCCAGATCATCGGCTGGCGCGAGTTTGTGCGCGGCATTTACTGGTTGCTGATGCCGGGTTACGCCAAAGAGAACCGGTTGAACAACCAGCGCAGCCTGCCCTGGTTCTACTGGACCGGCGAAACCAAAATGCGCTGCATGCACAAAGCCATTGATGCCACCGCCCGCAACGCTTACGCCCATCACATCCAGCGCCTGATGGTCACCGGCAACTTTGCCCTGCTGGCCGGCATTCATCCGGAAGACATCTGTGACTGGTACCTGGCGGTATACATCGACGCCTTCGACTGGGTGGAATTGCCCAATACCCTGGGCATGGTGATGCACGCCGATGGCGGCTATCTGGGCTCCAAGCCCTACGCCGCCAGTGGCAAATACATCCAGCGCATGTCGGACCATTGCCAGAACTGCCACTACCGTGTACAGGATGCCACCGGAGAGAAAGCCTGCCCGTTCAATGCTCTGTACTGGCATTTCATCGATCGCCACAGGGATGACTTTGCCAACAATCCGCGCATGGCCATGATGTACCGGAACTGGGACAAACAACCAGAACAGAAGCGCGAAGCCATCCTCAACCGAGGCGAGTGGCTGCTAGCCCATCTGGAGCAACTGTAAACTCCGTAGGAAAAACAGCTAAGAGATAATTAGCGAGTTGACTGCTATGCTATAAATATTGGTAAATTGTCAGCAACAAGGACGCTGGAAAGCGGCATGTCTATCCGACCCTTGACCACAGGATTACTCTTCGCCCTGATACCCTTGGGCGCCGCTGCTGGCCATGAAACGTTCAGCCTGTACACCTTTGATTCCCCACCCTATCAGCAGGCAAACCCCGTACCGGGGGGGCCGGAAGTTACCGGCGAAACCGTCGATACCGTTCGTTGCGCCATGGAACATGCCGGCGCGCAGGTGAACATTCGTTTGATGCCCCAGAATCGTGCCCGCTTTGCCCTCCAGCGCAACCTGGTCGACGGTTATTTCGCTGTGGATCCGTCACCGGAACTGGATGAGGCGGCCGTGATCAGTCACCCGGTGGCGCTGGAAAAATGGTACTGGTTTTACCTTGGCGAACGCCCTGACCCTACCAACGCCAAAATCGGAGTTGTCGGCGGCAGCAACGAGGAAACCTGGCTTACCCAGAATGGCATACAGCCATATGTTACGGTCAGCGCAACCGAGCAGTTGCCAGCTTTGCTCAAGCGGCAACGGATTGATCTGGCGCTGATGGATCAACGTGTCATGGACCTGCTTCAAAAGGGCGGCTCCACCGTTGGCCAGAGCCTGAAACGCGAGTTCCTGCGTTACGCCCCCCTTCATCTTTACCTGACTCCCCGCTTTGCCGACCAACATCCGGGCTTTCTGGCCCGTTTCAACCGTCAGCTTCCCGAGTGCCTGGGTCAGCACATGCTGTTGTCTGAAGACGAACGTGCACACATTGCCGTGCAAACCCGGCGATTGATTACATCTCTCGAGCAACACATAAACCTGACTGACGCGATATACCAGGGGCCGAGCTTTGACACCTTTACCGAAATCCTGACTCAGGACACCCTCTGGCAAGCGCTGGCGCCGGAACGGGAAACGCCTCTGGCCTCCCAGATTCAGGCGCTGCCATCGTCACAGCGATTGAAACAGTGGAAAGAAGAGCAAGGCGGGCTGGTCACGGAGATCCTTTTGACAGGCAACCGAGGTGCCCTGGTTGCCATGAGCCAACTGTCGTCTGATTACTGGCAGGGTGACGAGCCCAAATATCAGGAAATTGCCGTAGAGACGGAACGGGGCGTGGAGCGGAAATCCGACCTGTGGATCTCGCCGATTCGCTACGATGCGTCAACGCGCCAGTTCCAGATCACGGTCAGTGTGCCCATTCCGCTAAGAGAGCCTAACAATGGCCTAGAAGGCATTCTGGCCATCGGCCTCGCCATCGAGAAAGCCCTGCACAACTACGAGCAACTGGCACTGTCAGAACCGGCCCTCCCTGAGTTACCGATCGCGGAGTAACACGCTCAGGCCGGGCCCAACTCACAGGCCAGCACCAAGGCCCAGAACTCGGAAAAATCATTCACCACAACATCCGGTTTGTCCGGATGTTTGTGGGTGCCCGGAAAAATACGGTTCAGCCAGGGCAGATCCCACTGCGCCCCGTTGAAGAACACCGAGGTCATGCCGGCACGCTTGGCAGCGATGACATCCGTGGTAGAGTCGCCCACGTACCACACGCTCGGGTCTGGCGGGTAATCCAGTTTCTGCACCGCCAGCAGTAACTGGTCTGGGTGCGGTTTTCTGAGCGGGGTATCATCACCGCAGACATCCACATCGAACAAATGCGTCCAGCCAGTCTCCTCTACCGCTGCCAGTTCGTGCTCGAAAAATTCGCGATCCCGGTTGGTGATCACTCCCACCTGCATGCCCAGTCGTCGAAGCCCTTCCAGCACCTCCCGCACTTTTGGCTCAAACGCTTTCACCGTACCGTAATGGTTCCGGTAGTGATGATTAAAGGCTTTGTGGGCAATCTGCTTGGCCTCCTGATCATCGCCAAACAGCACCTCAAAAATATCCGTGCGGGAGATCTTCCTGTCTGCTTTGACCTTCGGATGCAGCCTGGCGAATTCGCGCACATAGGCCACCAGGCGTGCGTCTTCCGGGGTTTTGCTGTCTTCCTGCGCCACCATCCGGTTCATCAGCCCCAGCGTGTGGAAATCGGGCAGCATATCGTCCACCGCGTGGTACATGGCGTCCAGGGTGTCCACCAAGGTGGCATGCCAGTCGAACAACACCACGGCCGGGCGAATCAACTTGACCACCGCCGGGTGCCAGTCTGGCTCAATGCGCGGCTCTGGCCGCTCAGGTGGCGGGAAAGGTTTCGGGCGCACTTCAGCGGGGCTGGCCGTAAAGACGTCTGGCTGTTCACGCTCAAGCAACGCCAACAGGTCCATCAGATCCTCAAAACTGTCCAGCACTGCCACTGGTGCGTCTCTTGAGGTAAACCAGCTTGAAACGCGCTCCGGTTCCCAGCAGGCGCCGTTGTAGAACACTCCAGAGACACCGGCACTGTGAGCCGTAAGCATGTCCACATAACTGTCACCGACATACCAGGCCCGGGCATCCGCCGGCAGCACCAGTTTTTCCAGAGCCTTAAGAATCACCTGAGGGTCCGGTTTGTACTCGGTAACATCATCGGCACACACCGTCGCATCGAACAAATGATGCCAGCGGCCCTCATCCACCGTTTGCAGCTCCTTGTCGAGAAATTCCCGGTTACGGTTCGTGGAGACCGCGAGCTTGATACCCATCGCTTTCAGCGCGCACAGGTACTCATACGCGCCCGGCTGGAAGGGCTTCACCCGACCAAAATATTTTCGATAAGCCGAGTTGTAGGCCTTATGGGCAATCAGCTTAGCTGCCTTGTTGTCGCCAAAGATTGCATTGAAGATATCCGTCCTGGACACCCGCCGCTCTGCCAGAATCCGCGGGTGCAGACGCCGGAAGATACGGATGTAACGCACCAGCCGGGCATCGTCTTCGGTGCGACACGCTTCCTCAGGCAACAGTTCATCCACTAACCCAAGATCTTCCAGTTGCGGCAGCATGTCTTCCATGGCACTGAACATGGCATCGTGGGTGTCCACCAGAGTACCGTGCCAGTCAAAGATCAGGACGGAGGGGGGCTGGATGCCTTCGTTCAATGTGGTCATGGACTCTCCTTGGAGAATTCTTGAGTATTCAGCTCACACCTTCAGTTAAAACCATTACACGCCAATTCACAAAAATCCCCACCGCCGGTCAGGTATCTCCTTAACTTGCATTACTTGTTATAGCGACACGAATTTACGTTGCGCCGTCCTGGCACGGCCACGACCCCTTCGCACCAAACGCGGGCGCACTGTCGCCTGGCGTTCACTCCCCGTCCTTCGCCAAGGGAATTTTTAAATTTCAATAAAAACAACCGGCTTGTTTATCTCATTCGGCTTCTGGCACGGCAGGTGCAACACCTACAGCAGGGATCATGACCTGTTAGTACAAGTGAACCACACAGGAAGGTGAAGACGATGAAAAGCTCAAGCACCCTGGCAACAATCACACTCTGCGGTTCGCTGGCATTGTTTGCCGGCACGGTTTCCGCAGAAACCATCCGGGTCGGTATCGGCCATCAAAGCATGGTCACCAACACCGTGTCTGGCGGCATTGTGCTGGAAAAACTCGACCTGCTGAAGAAACACTTACCCACCACAGGCAGATACGAAAACGTTAAGTACGACATCGTATTCCGCGACTACGATTCTGGCCCACCTATTACCAACCAGATGCTGGCCAACAAACTGGAGTTCGGCGTCATGGGGGATTACCCCCTGATCGTGAACGGCGCCAAGTTTCAGGAAACCGGCCGGCAAGAAACCCGCTTTATTGGACTTACCGGCTACAACCTCCGAGGTACTGGCAACGGCATCGTGGTGCCCATCAACTCCAGCGTCCAAAGCCTGGCAGACCTTGAAGGCAAGGCCCTCTCTGTTCCGGTGGGCAGCGCGGCCTGGGGTATGACACTCAAGGCACTGAGTGAGGCAGGTCTGAGTGGCAAGGTCCAGATCGTGAATCAAAGCCCGGCGGTTGGCGTGGCCAACATTCAGGCCGGGCGCATTGATGCCCATGCAGATTTCTGTCCATGGTCCGAAATCATGGAATTCCGGGGCACAGGTCGCAAAATTTACGATGGTAGCGAAGCTGGCATCCCCACCTTCCACGGCATTGTTGTCCGTGAACGTTATGCCAAACAGTATCCGGAAGTGGTCGAGGGCGTTCTGAAAGCAACGCTCGAAGCTCAGAAATGGATCCAGGAAAACCCCATGGAAGCGGCGGTGAAGGTGTCTGAATGGACCGGCGTCGAGAAGGAAGTGCTCTACCTCTACTTCAGTGAGGGCGGAATCACCACCGCTGAGGCCAGCATCAAACCTGAATGGATAGAGGCCATGAAGTACGATCTGGACCTGCTGAAACGGGAAGTTGGCGTGCCTGATCTGGATTTCGACCGCTGGGTAGATGACACCTACCTGCGCGCCGCCTATCAGGCCATGGATCTGGATTACGACGCGTTGGTCAGTTCCGTGGTCGATACCCAACCCAATAACCCGGCCCTGAAGCCCGCTGAAATCTGGTTTTCGGACAAGGGCATTGTGACCTTCGAGAGCGTAGCCGACATGCTCGCGGCGGCGGATAGCGCCGACACTCCCATCTATGCCACCTACGTTTACGACAACCTGACTGGCCTGAAGCTGTTCGGCAAAGCGGCCTATCTGGTTCGCGGTGACGACGGTGAAGTGGTGGCCTTTCTCAAGAAAGCCGATTCTGAAAAGCATATAGCCAACTACGGCGGCACCCCGGTAAAGCCGGAGAGTGCCTTGGCCAAGGCCTACTGATCCGCCCCTGTGCGGGTGTCATCAGCACCCGCACAGCATCCGATCTGGGGAGTAAAGATAATGGATAGCCAAAGTAATGCTGCAATACGAACAGCTGAGGCACTTGTGGATACATCGGCGAAACCCTCTGGCACCGAAGCCACGCCAGATGCCTGTGTCTCAGCGGAATTGTCACCACCAGAAGAGAAGTCGCAGGTTCAGTCCCGCACACCAGTCATGATCTGGTTCAGGACATCGGGCCCTCGTTACCTGGTAAGAATCATGGCACTGGTCGCCGCTGTTCTGCTCTGGGAACTGGCATCGGACAACGGTTTCAGCTTCTACGTCAATTTCGAGAACATCCCGGCTCCCTCCGTGGTGGGCGCGGCTCTCGGCGCAGAACTGGCCGGCCAGGAATTCTATCTACACATACTTCATAGCCTTGAGCGGGTGGCCATTGCCTACGTTATGGCCGTGGTATTGGGTGTGGTAATTGGTGTCGCCATGGGGCGCTCGCGCTGGGCAGAAGACATCATCCTGCCCTATATCGAACTGCTGCGCCCAATCCCTGCGGTAGCGTGGATTCCACTGGCGATTCTGATGCTGCCAACGGAGCAGTCCAGCATCGTGTTCATTACCTTTCTGGGCGCTCTTTTCCCGGTCATTCTCAATACCGTGCACGGTGTTGAGCAAACCAATGGCCTGCTGGTTCGCGCCGCACGAAGCCTGGGCGCAAGCCGCACCGCCATTCTGTGGCATGTCGTTCTGCCAGGTGCCATGCCCTCCATCGTCGCCGGACTTGCCATCGGCATGGGCGTGGCCTGGTTCTCGCTGCTGGCTGGCGAAATCATCAGCGGTCAATACGGCATCGGCTATTACACCTGGAATTCCTACACGCTGATTCAGTACCCGCAAATCATCATCGGCATGCTGACCATCGGCGGCCTCGGCACCTTGTGCACCTTGCTGGTTCGCAAAGGCTGTAGCCCTCTTCTGAAGTGGCAAGCCAGAGGAGGCCGGTCATGAACGAGACCCTGATGAACGACAACCGCCTTGCCGTACTCGACCACAGCCGGACCCGAGCAAAATCCGGTAAACCAGGCGCCGAACGTGGCCGAATTTCAGTACGCGATGTCGACATCGTGTTCGATACCGCAAACGGTCCTCATGTTGCTGTGAAGAATGCCAACCTTGCAGTCCGCCCTGGCGAATTCATCTGCCTGCTCGGACCGTCCGGTTGCGGCAAATCCACCCTGATGAACAGCATTGCCGGCTTCGTACCCCCCAGCAGCGGCGAGGTCACGATTGATGGTGAGGCGGTGACCGAGCCGGGCCCCGATCGCGGCATGGTGTTCCAACAGCATTCCCTGTTCCCCTGGAAAACCGTGAAAGAGAACGTTGCGTTTGGTCCGCTGATGGCTGGCGTCGGCCAGAATGAGGCCAACAGTGTTGCGCGAACCTTCCTCTCTCTGGTAGGCCTGGCAGCATTTGAAAATGCCTATCCCAACACCCTGTCGGGCGGTATGCAGCAGCGAGTCGGCATTGCGCGGGCTCTGGCCAACTACCCCAGCGTGCTGCTGATGGACGAGCCCTTCGGCGCTCTGGATGCCCAAACCCGCGTCATGATGCAGGAGAATCTGCTGGATATCTGGCGGGAGTTCCGCAACACCGTGGTGTTTGTCACCCATGACATAGACGAGGCGGTGTTCCTGTCTGACCGGATTGTGGTGATGAGCGCCAGCCCCGGACGGATCATTGCAGACATTGACGTGAAACTACCCCGCCCCCGCGAACAGTCCTTACTGACCAGTCCGGAATTCATGGCGCTGAAACGCCAGTGCCTGGACCTGATTCGTCAGGAAACCCTGAATGCTTTCCAGCAACAGAACAAGGCGGGGTAAAGCCATGAGCATCCCGAGCATGACTTCGCCAGCACTCGCCATGACCTGTCATAACAACCGGGAGGGTGAGCGATGAACCAGGGGATACATCCAATGGCCGAGCATTCACCACTGCCGCTGTATGTGCAGATTCGGGACCGCCTGCGGCGCGAGATCCTCGATGGCACCTATCAAGTGCATGAACGTCTGCCGTCAGAGAACGAGATGATGGGGGTTTTCGGCGTCAGCCGGATCACCATCCGCCAGGCGCTTCGGGACCTGCACAACGAGGGTCTGGTGTTCAGTGCTCAGGGCAAAGGCACCTTCGTGAGCAAGCCCAAAGCGGTTCAGAACGTTCAACGCCTGGAGGGCTTTGGCGAAGCCATGGCGGCTCAGGGCTATGAGGCGTCGGCGCGGGTGCTCAGCATCCAGCAACTGAAGGCACCTAAAGCGGTGGTGGCAGCGCTGGATCTTCAGCCCGGCGAAGACGCCATTGAGGTGAAGCGGGTCAGATATCTTAACCGCTCTCCAGTGTGCATCGAGAACAGCTACTTCCCCATGGACATAGGGCGACGCATGTTCGGCCTGGACCTGTCCGGCGACATCTTCCCCATGCTGGAAAACCTGTTCGGCATTCCGCTGGGCGGCGCCGACATCAGCCTCGACGCCATCCTCGCTGACGACGAAGCCCAGCAGTACCTCAACCTCAAAACCGGAGAAGCCATTCTCAGGGTTGAACGCCTGACCCATAACCGGGACGGCCGTCCCATCGATTTCGAATATCTCTGCTATCGCGGCGATTCATTCAAGTACCAGTTCCGGATTGACCGGAAATAGGAGCGCACCATGAAGATTAACGACATCCCTGTGATCGACACCGACGTTCTTGTGATTGGCGGCGGCACCGCCGGCCCGATGGCGGCCGTCACCGCCAAGGAACAGGACCCAAACCTGAGGGTCATACTACTGGAGAAAGCCAACGTAAAGCGCTCCGGCGCGATTTCCATGGGCATGGACGGCCTGAACAACGCCGTTGTCCCAGGCCACGCCACACCTGAGCAGTACGTTAAGGAAATCACCATCGCCAACGACGGTATCGTGCATCAGCCGGCGCTGATGGCCTACGCCACCCGCTCGTTCCCGATGATCGAAAAGCTGGACTCCTGGGGTGTGCATTTCCAGAAGGATGAAACCGGCGACTACGACATGAAAAAGGTGCATCACCTGGGCACCTACGTGCTGCCGATGCCGGAAGGCCACAACGTCAAAAAAATTCTCTATCGCCGCCTGCGCCGTAACCGGGTAGAGATTGAAAACCGCTACACGGCCACCCGCTTGCTGAAGGACCCGGACGGTAACATCGCCGGCATGATCGGGGTTAATACCCGTACTGCCGAGCCCATCATCATCCGCGCCAAGGCAGTGATCATGGCCACCGGCGCGGCTGGCCGCATCGGGCTGCCAACGTCCGGCTACCTGTTTGGAACCTATGAGAACCCCGCCAACAACGGTGACGGTCACGCCATGGCCTACCACGCCGGCGCGGATCTGGCCAACCTGGAGTGCTTCCAGGTCAACCCGCTGCTGAAAGACTACAACGGCCCGGCCTGCGCTTACGTTACCGGCCCGCTCGGCGGCTTTACCGCCAACGCCTATGGCGAGCGTTTTATCGAATGCGACTACTGGTCGGGCCAGATGATGCTGGAGTTCTTCAAGGAACTGGAGTCCGGCACTGGTCCAGTGTTTCTCAAGCTGGATCACCTGGCGGAAGAAACCATCCAGGAAATCGAAACCGTCCTGCACACCAACGAACGCCCCACCCGCGGCCGCTTCCACGAAGGCCGGGACGTGAACTACCGGGAACGCATGGTGGAGATGCACATTTCCGAAATCGGCTTCTGTTCCGGGCATTCTGCCTCGGGTGTATGGACCGACGAAACCGGCGCCACCACCGTTCCGGGCCTTTACTGTGCCGGCGACATGGCCAGCGTGGCCCACAATTACATGCTGGGCGCTTTCGTGTATGGCCAGATCTGCGGCGAAAGCGCCGTGGCGTTCGCCAAATCACGCAGCGAACCCCAGCTCGACGAAGGGTTCATCATCAACGAGCTGGAACGCATCCAGGCACCCATGAAACGGGCCGACGGCATTCCCCCGGAGCAGATGGAATACAAAGTGCGCCGTCTGGTGAACGACTATCTGCAGCCGCCGAAAGTCACCAAGAAAATGGAGATCGGCCTGGAGCGCATTCTGGCTGTGCGGGAAGACCTGCCCCAGCTGTGTGCCCGCGACCCCCACGAACTGCTCAGGGCCATGGAAGTGCAGTCCATCATCGACTGCGCCGAGATGGCGGCCCGGGCATCGCTCTACCGGACTGAATCCCGCTGGGGCCTCTACCACTATCGGGTGGACTACCCGGATCAGGACGACAGCGAATGGTTCTACCACAGCCGCCTGTTCAAGGATGAGAACGGCCAGATGGCCCACGGCAAACGACCGGTAGCGGACTATCTGGTGTCTCTGGGTGAAGAGAAAGACGCCTATCGCAAGATGCGGGTTCAGAAAGCGGCCAACGAGTGACACCACTGTGCGCTCAGGATGGCCTGCGCGCACGCAACTGATTTCGTGACGAAAGAGGAACACCCACATGCCCATCGCAAATCATCATTCAAGCGTTCCCGTCATTGTCGACGAGGACAAATGCATTGCCGATAAAGGGTGCACCGTGTGCATCGACGTGTGCCCGCTGGACGTGCTCTGGATTAACGAGGAGACCGGCAAAGCCCACATGAAATACGACGAGTGCTGGTACTGCATGCCCTGCGAGGCGGACTGCCCTACCGACGCCGTTACCGTCAACATTCCCTACCTGCTGCGCTGAGGTAAGCCATGAAAACCTATGACGATCCCGAACTGCAGGCCATTGCGGTGAAGCTTACTTCTGACGATCCGGGCATTCGCCGGGTCGCGGTCATGGACCTGGTGGATTCCGGCGAACCGGAAGCGGTTGAACTGGTGATCCTGGCCCTACAGGACCCAGACACCAACGTCCGCCAGGAAGCCGCCAAAGTCGTCGATGAGTTTGAGGCCACCGATATGGCCGACGCCCTGATTGCCGCCCTCAGCGACAGCGATGAGGTAGTGCGTAACAGTGCCGCCCATGCCCTGGCGGACCTCAAAGACCCGGCCGCTGCCGAGCCCCTGCTGGAAGCACTGGAGAGCAGCACCGACAGCTTTGTGGTGTCTGGCATCCTGAGAGCCCTCAAACCTCTGCGCAACTCCGGAGCCCAGCGCCCGGCACTGAAACGCCTTGGCGACGCCAGCGCACAGGTGCGCCGCGAAGCCGTCGGCGTACTGGGCTGGCTGAAGCAACCCGAAAACCTGCCAGCCCTGGTGGAAGCCGCCCAGCACGATGTCGACCCGGACGTTCGACGGGCTGCCACCGGCGCTCTGGTCTATGCCAGCCCTCAGCAGGTTGGGCCGGCACTGGTCAGTCTGCTGAAAGACGAGCACTGGCAGGTGCGCTGCGAAGCCGCCATCAGCATTGGAAAGCTGAACCATCAGGCGGCTGCACCCGCCCTGATGGACGCCACCAAAGATGAACTCTGGCAAGTGCGTGAAAAAGCCGTGGACGCCCTTGGCACCCTGGGCGTGATCGAGGCCATACCGGTGCTGGGTGAGTGCTCAAAGGATGCCATGAGCAACCTGCGCAAAGCCGCCATCGGCGCACTGGGCACCATTGCCCACAACGATGGCCGGCCCTATGTGGTGACCGCCCTCGATGATCCGGACCCGGACGTACGAAAACTGGCCCGCTGGGCCATCTCAAAACTGGACGCTGCGGCCTGAGCCCTCGGCCAGCCCGGTTTTTCGGGGCTGGCCGAAAACTGCCGACCAATGTTAAGGAGACTGCCATGACCTTTGTTGTGACCGAGAACTGCATCCGCTGCAAGTACACCGATTGCGTCGATGTCTGCCCTACGGATTGCTTCCACGAAGGCCCGAACTTTCTGGTAATCAATCCGGAAACCTGTATCGACTGTAGCCTGTGTGTCGCCGAGTGCCCCGCCGATGCCATCTACGATGAAAAAGACCTGCCGGACGATCAACACCACTTCCTTCAGCTGAACGCGGAGCTGTCACAAGTCTGGCCGGTGATCGACGCCACCTCTGCCCCCCTGCCAGATGCAGAAACCTGGGTCGACCAGCCGGACAAAATGCAGTACCTGGAGCGCTGATTCATGCCCCAACTTGTCATAACGAGTTGCCTTCGGGCGCTGTTGCTGGGATCGGTTCTGATGTCTGCCGCCGCTCTCGGCAGCACCCGCCCGATGGAGCTGCCCGATCGCCATATCCCAATGCCTGAAACGCCGGAACTGGTGATCTCATCGCTGACTGAAGGAGTCCGTCATGGCTAACCAAATCCTGATTGAGCCCCCAAAGGAAGTACGCCTGAAGCGAAAGCTCAACGAGTTGGAACTGAGCTGGCCCGATGGCCTGACCACCCGGCTGAGCTGCCTGATGCTGCGCAAGTCCTGTGCCTGCTCCCATTGCGTTCAGGCCAAACGGACCGGGCGGCTCAGCCTGATTGATGCCGATGTCAAAGTTGAACGTGTGGAGTTGTCTGGCGTCAGCGGTCTGCAGTTCTTCTTTAGCGACGGCCATTATCGGGGCCTGTACCCCTGGGCTTTTCTACGCGAACTGAGCGAGCAGGTGTCATGAATCAGACCCTACGCGCCCTTGACACCCACTGGTGGGCGCCAGCACGGCTGCGCTACCCCGGCACCGCCCTGTGCGTGGTGCTGGCCCTGGCCGGCAGCTTTCTGGCCAATCATTATGGCGCCCCAGCCCTGGTGCTGGTGTTGTTGCTGGGTTTCGGCTTTGCCCATCAGGCGACGGATAGCCGCCTGAAACCAGGCGTTGAGTTCTGTAGCCGCCAGGTGCTACGTGTTGGCATCGCCTTGCTGGGAGCACGAATTGGCGTCGAACAACTGATGACGGTCGGCAGCTTACCATTGCTGGTGGTGCTCACCTGCGTGCCCATCACCATTGGCTCAGCTTTGTTATTGGGTCGCTGGCTGGGATTGCCCGGCTTACAAAGCCTGGTTGCTGGTGTGGCCGTGGCCATCTGTGGCGTTTCAGCGGCGGTTGCGGTTGCTGCCGTGATTCCCCAGGGCAAACTGGAAGATCGGCGCCTGCTGGGCGTGGTGGTGGGAGTCACCGCATTGGGTACCCTGAGCATGCTGGCGCTGCCGCCCCTGTTCGCCCTGCTGGGTTACAGCGAACCGCAAACCGGGTTGCTGCTGGGCGCGAGCATTCACGACGTGGCTCAGGCCGCCGGAGCTGGCTATCTGGTATCGGATACCGCCGGCGACATCGCCACCCTGACCAAGCTGTTACGAGTCGCTCTGCTGGCACCCCTGGTTCTGCTGCTGGGCGCGTTGCTGAATCGCGACCGAACCGGCAAGGCCGAGCATCCCTGGTTTCTGTTGGGTTTTGTCACCCTGTTCGGCATGAACAGCCTGGGCTGGTTACCCGAGGAATTGCGGCAGGCATTGGCCACCACCTCACAGGCCTGCCTGTTGGTGGTCATGGCAGCGCTCGGTATGCGCACCAGTCTGCCGTCACTGTTCGCCCAGGGCTGGCGCCCTTTTGCCCTGCTCACATTACTCACGATTCTACTGGTTATCACGGCCATGGCGTCCATGGCCATCTATTCACTTTGATCTGTTGAACATCAGGCCAATACGGAGGACTACCCCATGGCTGCACTTGGAACCGAAAGCGTCATCAGCGTTCATCACTGGAACGACACCCTGTTCAGTTTCCGCACCACCCGCGATCAGAGCCTGCGCTTTGAGAACGGTCACTTCGTGATGATCGGCTTGCCGGTCGATGGCAAGCCTCTGTTACGGGCTTACAGCATTGTCAGCGCCAACCACGAGGAGTACCTGGAATTTCTCAGCATCAAGGTTCAGGACGGCCCGCTGACCTCCCGCCTGCAGCACCTCAAGCAAGGTGACTCGCTGTTCGTGAGCCGGAAACCGGTCGGCACACTGGTTATGCACGATCTGAACCCGGGCAAGAACCTTTATCTCTTTGGCACCGGCACCGGACTGGCACCCTTTATGAGCATCATCCGAGATCCGGAAACCTATGAGCTGTTCGAGAAAGTGGTGTTGGTGCATTGCGTGCGTGAAGTCAGCGAACTGGCCTATCACGACTACCTGACCAGCGAATTGCCTGGCCACGAATTCCTGGCGGAGATTATCGGCGACAAGCTGGTCTACTACCCCACCGTTACCCGGGAACCTTTCCGAAACCAGGGCCGCATCACCACGTTGATCGAGACCGGCCAACTGGCCAAAGACATCGGCCTTCCACCACTGAACCCGGAAACAGACCGAGCCATGCTCTGCGGCAGCCCGGCCATGCTCAAAGATCTTACCGCCATGCTCGACAACCTGGGTTTTACCGCATCGCCTCATCAAGGCGAGCGGGGCGACTATGTGATTGAACGCGCCTTTGTGGAACAGTAACCGGAGCAATCATCATGACCAATCCCGTATCCTATTTACCCGCTCACCCACAGTCCCGCTCAGGCCCCGAGCATAAAGCCGTACCTGGTGTAAAACACCTGATTGCGGTGGCCTCCGGCAAAGGCGGCGTCGGCAAATCCACCACCACCACCAACCTCGCGCTGGCCCTGGCCAGCAGCGGGGCTCGGGTTGGCGTTCTGGATGCCGATCTGTACGGGCCCAGCCAACCCCGGATGCTGGGCCTCAAAGGTATACCCGACAGCGCCGACGGCAAGATCCTGGAGCCGATGATCGGCCATGGCATCCAGACCATGTCCATCGGCTTTCTGGTGGATGAGGAATCACCCATCATCTGGCGCGGTCCAATGATCACCCAGGCCTTGACCCGACTGGTGTATGAAACCCGCTGGGACAACCTGGATTACCTGATCGTGGATTTGCCACCCGGCACAGGCGACATCCACCTGACCATGGCCCAGCGCATGCCGGTCTCCGGCGCCGTGATTGTCACCACGCCCCAGGACATCGCCCTGCTGGATGCCCGCAAGGGCTTGCGCATGTTCGAGAAGGTAAACGTTCCGGTTATCGGGATTATCGAAAACATGAGCACCCATGTGTGCACCCAGTGTGGCCATGAGGAACACATCTTTGGCGAAGGTGGGGCGAAAAAAATGGCGGAAGAGGCCGGGACCGAGCTGTTGGGAGAGCTGCCCCTGGATATCCGAATCCGTACCGGTTCCGATTCCGGCCAACCCATCCTGGTTACAAGCCCCGACAGTTCTCTGGCAGCTGCCTACCAGAGCATTGCCACGCGCATTGTTGATGCGATTTCGGCTATGGAAACCAAGAGCGAAAGCGCAGCACAAGCGATACCCACCATTGTGATGGAATAAACATACGGGTCGCCATCGAGGGCGTTTGAGAAGTCTGCAGGCGCAGGTACAACGTAAACACCTGCAGATTTCTGACACCTCAACCAGATACCAGTGCGACCACATGCACAAAAAACCACACCTGCCCGAGAAAACCTGCCCGGTGTGCCAGCGCCCTTTCAGCTGGCGCAAAAAATGGGCAAAAGACTGGGACCAGGTCCGCTATTGCAGTGAACGGTGCCGCCGTAACCGGAGCCTGCAACCATGACCACGGTGGTCTGGTTCAAACGGGATTTGCGCACCCGCGATCACGCTCCTCTGGTGGCAGCCGCCAATCTGGGGGAGCCTGTTATTGCGCTGTACGTGATTGAAGACGACTACTGGCAGCAACCGAATACCAGCGGGCGGCAATGGTGTTTTATCCAGGATTCCCTGGATGATCTGGATACGCAGTTGCGCAAAGCGGGCAACCAACTGGTGGTGTTGCGTGGATCGGTCATTGAGGCTCTGAGAAGGCTCAAGGCAAGCCATGCCATTGAGCGTGTGTTTTGCCATCAGGAAACCGGCGGGCAATGGACCTTCGAGCGCGACAAAGCGGTTATACAGTGGTGCTTCGACAGTCAGATAGAGTTTAGGGAGTGGAATCAGTTCGGCGTGGTACGCCGGCTCAAAGATCGGGATGTCTGGGACAAAGCCTGGACCGAACTGATGAGGCAGCCCGTGCTTGAGGCACCTGGCTCCGTTCCTGTTGCCGGCGCCATTCAGGGGGTAGCCTGGCGCGGTGTAGAACCTGGCGCCACCGCCGCAGACTCGTGCCCGGATCGGCAAACCGGCGGCAGCAGTCGCGGCGAGACGTTACTGGCGTCGTTTCTGGAGCGCCGCTGTGTGGGTTACCAGTACAACATTTCCAGCCCCAGCACCGCCGTGCGCGCCTGCTCCCGGCTAAGCCCTCATATCGCCTATGGCACGGTCAGCCTCCGGGAGATTTACCAACAGGCCAAGGCAGCTGGCCATCACCGTAATACCCTGCCTCGGAAACAGAAAAGCCTGACCAGTTTTCGCTCCCGGTTGCACTGGCATTGTCACTTTATCCAGAAACTGGAAGACGAGCCGGAGCTGGAATTCCGCGCCATGCACCGGGAACTGGAGGGCATGAAAACCGGGCCGAACAATTCCGAACGGCTGCAGCGCTGGCAGCAAGGCCAGACCGGCTGGCCGCTGGTGGATGCCTGCATGCGCAGCCTGCAGCACACCGGCTGGCTCAATTTCCGGATGCGGGCGATGCTGATGGCTGTGGCCAGCTATCAACTCTGGCTGCACTGGCGTGATCCTGCCCTGCATCTGGCGCAACTGTTTACCGATTTCGAGCCGGGCATTCACTATTCCCAGACCCAGATGCAATCTGGCCTGACCGGCATTAACGCCCTGCGCATCTATAACCCGGTGCTGCAAAGCCAGAAGCTGGACCCGAACGGCGAGTTTATCCGCCGCTGGATTCCGGAACTGGCCGGGGTGCCAGCAGAAATGATCCATACCCCGTGGTTGATGACGCCCGCCCAGAAAGCGAAGTTCGGCGGCAACACCTACATTGCGCCGGTGTGCGACCACGAACAGGCGGCCCGCGCCGCGCGCAAAGCGGTGGGAGACTTCCGAAAACAACACGTCAGCCGGGAAGAGACGGGCCGGGTACTGCACCGCCACGGCAGCCGCAAGGGGCCGCATCAAACACGGCCGAAAGCCGCAAGCAAGCAGCCACCGGACAACCAGCTATCGCTGTTTGACTGAACGCCAGGCCAGCGCCGCAATAACCGTGGCCAACAACATGGGCCAAAACAGGCTCCAGGCTTCATAAACCATCGCGCTCAGCCAGGCTTTTTCCGGCACTGCCTCCGGCCAGGGCAACCACCAGAACAGTATCAGACTGCTGGCCGTGGCCAGACCCCAGCCCAGCCACATAAACGCAGGATTGCTGCCAACGCCGGCGACCGCCCGTTGCACCCACAAGAAACGCCAGACCAGCAGCATGGTGGCCACGGCCCCAGCACTCATCAGCGTTGGCAGGTAGGGAGCCATCGCAAACCCGAAGCTGTCCGGTTTGAGCAGTTCCTTCATAGCCAATTTGCTGGCCGCGCCACTGGTAAACGGCAACCCCGCCAGCGACAGCCCCGGCAATGCAATCAACAGCCACAACAGCCATTGGCCACCCCGGCTCGTCGGCAACGCCATGGCCGTGGAGAGGAACAAACTGCCTTTGGCCAGGCCATGATGCAACACGTACAACGCCATCACCGCAAACAGCGGGCCCGCATAATCGGCATTGGCCAGCGCCGCGCCCACCATCAGGGTCATCAGGCCCATCTGGCTGATACTGGAATAGGCCAGCACGGCCTTCGGGCGCTGCTGGCGCACGCCAAGCAAAGCACCACCCAGGGAACCGACGGCGCCCAGGATCACCAGCGCATTGCCCCAGCCCGGCAAAGACACCTCACCAAACGGCAAGGTGACCAGCCAACCCAACAGGCCGGCCTTGATCATGGCACCACTGAGAACCGCACTGGCCGGCGTCGGCGCGACCGGGTGCGCCAGGGGCAACCAGAAGTGCAGTAAGGGCAAGCCCGCTTTTACCCCGAAACCCGCCAACAACAAGAGCATGATCAGCCATTGCCTATCTGCCCCTGCGATGGCTGCCGGCAGGTTTGCCAACAGGCCGCTGCCCGCCAATTGCGCGGCCATCAGCAAGCCAGACAAAATCGCCATCTCCCCCACGACCGCCATACCCAGGTAAACACGGCCCGCCCGGTTGGCTTCGTCGGTGCCTTCATGCACCACCAGGCCATAACCGGCAAAGGTCATCAGGGCAAAAAAGCTGTAAAAGCTGGCAATATCCAGAGAAATAATCAGCCCCAGATTGCCCGCCAGGGTAAGCGACCAGAACACACAAAACCGGCGCAAGTGGTGGTCTTTCAGGTAGCCAATGGCAAACACGCCACCGATCAGCCAGAGCATTGCGGTTAATACAAGAAAGGCCCGGCGAAGGTCGTCCGCACCCCACAAGCCACCAATGAGCAACCCCGGCAACTCCAGCCACCAGCCAGGCTCCACTGCCACACCAAGTAACAGGGCCGGCAATGGCAGAAGTGGCAGGCAATAGCGATAGCCCCGCTGCCATTCAGTCCGACAGCTGAGCACCATTGAAGCCAACGGCAACATCACACTTAGCAAGACAAACGGCGCAGAAAACAGGGTCACAGCGCCACCTCCCGCAACACAATCAACTCAGCCCAGCTCAGAGGGCTGAACGGCACATTGGCCAACAAACCCGCCAACACCATCAGGGTCGCAGTTATCAGGGGCGGCCACAGTAACCAGGCGCTGGTTTCAAGGCGTCCCCAGCGGCGCTCGTGGGGCCACGGTTCGCACTGCTCGGCAAACCAGAGCCGGTGCAGTATCGGGAGAAAATACGCCGCATTCAGCAAGCTACTGATCACCAGCACCGCCACCACCCAATCCATTCCCACCTCAAGTGCCCCGGCACCCATGGTCCACTTGGTAATGAACCCGGCCAATGGCGGCGCACCAATCATGCCAAAGGCGCCGAGGGTGAACGCCACCGAGGTACCCGGCATGCGTTTGCCTGCGCCGTCCAGTTCGTCGATGCGATGAACCCCCAGAGTTTCAGCGTAATTCCCGGCGCAGAAAAACAGGGTGATCTTCATGATGCCCTGATGCACCAGGTGAACCAGGCCACCTATAACGCCCAGCGGTCCAAACAGGCACAAACCCAACACAATGTAAGACACCTGGCTGACCGTAGAAAACGCCAGCCGGCGCTTCAGATCAACCTGGTAAAGGGCGCGAGTGGAACCGTAGATTATGGTGAGTGCCGCCACGACCGAAAGCCCGGCCAGCAGCCCCATGGCCTCTGCGGCCTCGAGCCCATAAATCTCAAAAACCACGCGAATGATTCCAAAAGCCCCGGCTTTTACAACCGCCACGGCGTGCAGCAAAGCGCTGACCGGAGCCGGCGCTACCATTGCCTGGGGCAACCAGCCATGGAACGGCACCAGGGCCGCCTTTACCCCAAGCCCCACCATCATCAGCACGAAAATAATCGTCAGGGGGCCGTTCAGCGACGGGTCAACATCTGAGAAATACCCTCCTTCCTGGAAACGCAGATCCCCCACCAGGCCATGCAGCCAGGCAATGGCAAACAGCAATACCGCGCCACCGGTCAGGGTGTAGATAATGTAGTTACGCCCGGCCCGCAGCGCTTTGGTTGTGCCGCGATGGACCACCAGCGGATAGGTGGAAAGGGTGAGCATTTCGTAGAACAAAAAGAAGGTGAACAGATTCCCCGCCAGGGCAATACCCATGGTACTGGCGACACACAGGCTGAAGAACCCGAAAAACCGGCTCCGGTTCGGAGAATCCTCAAGGTAGCCCACGGCATAGATGGTGGTCAGCAACCACAGCAGGGCAGACAACCCGGCAAACAACATCGACAGCGCATCGGCCCGCAGCACGAATTCCACACCGGGTACCATGGTGAACGCGGCCTCGTATTCGCGCCCGTGTGCGACACCCCAGATCATTACCCCAACCAGGGCAATCTTAAGGATGGCGGCGGCCAGGTTAATGATGGTTCTCAGACGGTACCCTTTCTCCGGCAACGCAAACAGAATCACCGACGCCAGTAACGAAGTCATCAGCGCGAAAACCGGCATTAATACACTCAGGGTCATTGGCCGCCCCCCTCAAACGGCAGAGACATCACCGACAATACCGGTTCAGCCACCAGACCGAGGCCAAGCGACATCAACGCCAGAATCATCGGGATCACCTCCAGGCTCCTGGACGGGTGATAGAACTGGTCCGTGTCTGTCGATTCAATGAACGACGCCCGGTAAACCCGGAAGACATAGGCCGCCGAAAGCAAGCCACCCGCCAACAGAACCGCCAGCCACCACCATTGGCCACTGGCCAGGCTGGCCTGAAGGAGCAGCCACTTGGCGGCAAAGCCACCCGTGGGCGGCAACCCCATCAACGACACTCCGGCCAGACCGAAGGAAAACAGCGAGAATGGCAGGAACCGGCTGACACCCGCCAGGGCATCCACCCGGTTACTGCCCACCGACATGATCAGATTGCCGGCGGCCAGGAACATCGCAGCCTTGGCCAGAGCGTGGCTGATCACCTGCAGGGTAATGCCCTGTTGCGCCTGCAAGGAGATGGCCTCGGTGACGCCCCAGGTGAGCGGGAACAGCAAAAACAGATAGCCAATCTGCGCCACGGAGGAATAGGCGACCACCTGTTTCAATTTTGTCTGCCGGAACGCCAGCCAGCTACCCCAGATAATCGCCAAACTGCCCAGAACGCCTATCAACTGAGCCAGGGCGAAGCCACCCAGTTCGCCTCCCAGGTCCAGCCATAGCCTGGCGGCAATGTAGAACGAGGCTTTGACCACCAACGCAGACAACAGCGCACTGACCGGCGATTTGGCGATGCCATGGGCCGGTGGCAACCAGCCGTGCATCGGGAACAGCGCGGTTTTCAGGGCCAGGCCCAACAGCATCAGGACCAGCGGGAAGGTCTGGCCCGACTGGGCATCACCGCTATTCATCAGTTCGGTTACGCCTGCCAGCGACAGGGTGCCAAACTGGCCGTAAATCAGGGCCACTCCAAGCAGGTACGCCAGGGAGCCCAGCAAAGCCGCCATCAGGTAGCGAATCGCCGCCCTGAGCGCATCCGCCTGGCCGCCCAGCGCCACCAGCCCCACGGCGGCAAGGCTGATCAGTTCCAGCCCCACATACAGATTGAACAGGTCGCCGCCCAGCCAGACCGCGTTCAGCCCGGCCCAAAGAAACCAGAACAGTGGCCAGAAATACCGGTGCCATGGCTTGCCCGGGTCTAGGTAAATACTGGCATGCCAGCCGCAAGCTGCCGCTACCAGGGCCGTCAGCAACACAAAGGTTACCGCCAGGCCATCTACCCGCAATTCAATGCCCAGTGGCGCCTGCCAGCCGCCAAGCAAATAGAGAAAACCGCCATCGCTGGCAACGGCGGCCCACAAACCCAGCGACACCAGCACCTGCACCGCCATCCCCAGCCAGGTAACCAGCCGGCCCTTGCGGAAATCCACCATCAGGGTCAGCACCGCCCAGGCCAGGGGTGTGAACAGCAATCCTGCCATTAACCACAGGGTCATTCGGGGGCACCCTCCCGGTTCACAGACCGAGCCTTGGGCCTGGCGCTCTTCGCGGCAGGCTCGGCCAGCGTAGTCTGGCCTGACAAATGGTAGTAACGGCGGATTAACACCACGGCCAGGGCCGTCGCTGCAATAGCCACCACAATGCCAGTGAGCACCAGAGCCTGAGGCACAGGATCAGGCTGGCCGTTGCGCTGTGCCAGGCCAACCATGACCAGAAACACGCCTGAGCCAATCAGATTGAACGCCATCAACTTGCGCAGAAGGTGCTGCAGGCGCAGGAAACCGAACAGGCCAATGCCGCACAAGGCAACGCCAGCAAATGCGTACAGCAAGGACGGGGTCATCCGCTCTCCCCTTCTTCCGGCTCTTCGGCGCCGTTAACCGGTGCCGACACAAACAGAGCCAGCAATACCATGGCAATGGAGAAGGTAAGTACGGTCTCGATGATCAGGATCAGAGGCTTGGTAAAGGCGTCCGGATACGCCAGGAACGCATCGCCCGCCATGGCGCTGACCACAGCCACCAGCAGAAATACGGAAAATCCGAGCGCCAGCCCCAAACGCAATAACACACCGGGGCGCAGAAACTCCATCGGGATTCCGCCAAGGCGCATCATCACGCCCGAGGCCGCCAACACGGCCCCGGCCTGGAACGCTCCCCCGGGGCGGTCGGAACCCGCCCACAACAGATAACCGGCAAGCACCAGCATCAGCGGCACAAACCAGCGCTGCAGGGCATACAACAAGGAATCCGAGGTGCGCAGTTCGGGGTCTTCAAGGGAGGCGGTGTTCGCCATGGAGATACCGGCAATCCCGGCGATGACCAATACACCGATCTCAAGCAGAGTGTCGTAACTGCGAAAGTTCAGCAGTACAGCGGTGATCGGATGCTCTACTCCGCTAGCCTCCAGGTTGTCCGCCAACAGTCCGGGCAGATCGACCGGAGCCTGGGTACCGGCAATCTGCCAGACCGTGATCATGAGGGCACCGGCAAAGACCAGGCACACGGCCGCGAGGACAGTAATACCCAAAAAACGACTCATCCCGACGCCCCGCCCTGGTCATCGCCGTCACCAGCGCGGCCCCGGTTGTAGCCCAAATGCCGGGCCGCATCCAGCAGCAACACGCCGGTCAGGCCGGCACCGATGGCGGCTTCTGCCAGCGCGATGTCCGGCGCCTGAAGGCGAACCCAGGCCAGAGCCATCAGCAGGCCAAAGGCGATAAACATCACCACCGCCCTAAACAGGTTTCGGGACGCCAGCACCGCCACCGCGGTTGTCAGCAAGGCCAGCACCAGCAGGCCGTCCAGCAGCCATTCAGTCATGCTCGACCTCCCCGGCGTTCGGCGGTTCCGGGCGAACGTGCACGGCACGGGCAATCAGGTGGGCCGAGGTGGCACTGGCGGCCAGCGCCGCCGCCCAGATCAACAGGGTTTTCAGGCCACCTGCCAGCGACGGTGCCAGCGGTAACAGCGCCAGCACGATAAAACCCAGCCCCAGGTTGTCCACCTTGGTCAGCGCGTGGATTCGGGTCAGGGTGTCGGAGAACCGAAACAACCCCAGTGTGCCCACGGCAAAGAACAGGCAACCCAGGATCAGCAGCACTGCCTGACTCACAAAGATCAGGGAATCAGTCATGGCGAGCCTCCGACTCTGCATCGGGTGAATTCGCCGGCTGGTCGATCCGCACTACCCGGGTAACAAAGGCCACGATCGCCAACACGGACAGCACCGCCAGGGTCAAGGCTACATCCATCAGAGCCGGCATGGACTGAGCATGTGCCAGCACCATCAAAAGGGCCACCCCGGTGGTTCCGAACAGTTGCGAGGCCAGCATCCGGTCAGCCGGCGCCGGGCCACGCCAGATGCGCACCAGTGCAATCAGCAGCGTCAGCAACAAAAAGGCCGCAACGGCATTAAGCATAAGAGTCACCGGGTTGCCTCCTGACAGTCATCAACCGCCAGCCCGAATACACCGGCTACCCGGCGTTCGGTCGCGCGCACATCCCGTTCCACCGGATCGCGGGTGTCGAGACAATGCAGGGTCAGCTGGTCGCCTTCAAGCAGCACACTCAAAGTGCCGGGCATCAACGACAGGGTATTGGCGAGCAACCAGCGGGGGCTGCCCTCCGGCACATTCAGCGTCAAGGTGATTTCACCGGGTTGCACCGGCAAGGCCGGAGACAACAACCGCCGGGCCACATCGACGCCGGCGACAACCGAGCGGGACAGAAAGTAACCAAAAAACAGGAGCAACCCGCCAGGCCGGAGCGGAAAACCCGAGGGCGGGAACAGGCGCACGGAAAGCCAGGCAACCAGTACCGAAACCACGGCACCGAAGCCCAGGCCGGATAGCTCACCCAGGGTCAGCGCCCACCACACCACAAACAGAACCGTGCTACGGAACAAAAACGTGATCAAAGGTGATGCTGGCGCTGGCGGCATAGGCTCTCCCTTTCAGGCGTTAACAGGGCATTGGTTTGCTAACTCCCTGTTAAAGTTCCCAAAAGCCTAACACAGTCTGCCCCCCGGGCGGAAAACATGCGCCCCGGGCAGGCACTCATCCGCCCTCAGAAAACGGCCTACCAGCTATACACACCCCGGTTCAGGCCATCACGAAAGGCGCTGATCACCTTTGCACCCCGAAGCGTTGCGCCGGAGTAGCCGTCAATATCATCGACTACGTTCTGCGGCTCATACAGCCGGAAAATCGCCTCCATCGGTTCGCCTTCCAGACGCTCGGTAATCTGCTGATACTGACGCAACACCGGGTAAAGCTCAGCGCCATCATTCATTTTCAGATAATCCTGATCCCGATAAAACAGGTGCCGGTAGGACATCCCCTTGATTCGGCCTGCCTCAAGCCGGAATTGCAGGCTGACCTGAATCAGCCCACGGTCTATGAAGTTGCCCCGGTAGGTGCCATCCAGATAATTGCCAGGTGCTAACCCCAGCATCATTTGGCCGAGACGGTTATCAACACTGACGGGCTTTGTGGAATGCGCTACGGTTTCCGCCTGCGGCGTCGCCGAGGCGGGAGAGCCGCCTTCAAGCACGCCTATCCGATAATCCTCCAGTCGGGCAGCGGCGCGGGGGCTGTGGGGGCGACCATTGCCCTTATCGAGCCAGGCTGACGTTGCCTCTTGCCCGCACCAGCGGGTAAAGACCTCTTCCTCGGTGGGGTGATTCGGCAGGTACTCGGTGAGGTCGTACACCACACCGTCAATCGCCTTCCAGCAGCTGCCGGCATGATTGTGTTCCGCTACCTGACCAAGCCGGTAAACCGCCTCATCACGGGCATTCTCACCGGCACTGGCTGATGACGGATCCGGGTTACCCTGAACCAGATTAACCACCACCAAGGTCAGCACCACGCTGACAAAGGCCACAAACGTTGTGTAAGCAATTCGGTTACTGGTCATAGAAAATCAAACGCCTCCGTGTGAATACGATGGCCAGGCACCCCTTCGTGCCTGAGCAGGGTTTGCAGGTGGTTGATCATGCCCGGCGGCCCGCACATATAGATTTCCCGCTCGGCGAAATCCGGGCAGCGCTCGGCCAGATAATCCCGAGTGATCACTCCATGCTCGTTCATATAGTGGGTATGCACAGCAAAGCCATCGCAGGCCTCGGCAATGCGGATCAGTTCATCCAGGTAATAGGCCCGCTCCGGCCGATTAGCCAGATATAACAGGCTGGCGTCCGGCCGGTGCGTTTCTCCGGCCTCTATCCTGTCCCGGGCGCCAGAGACAAATGGCGTAATGCCAATACCACCTGCTAACCACAACTGTTTGCGCCGTGGATCTGGCCCATCCGCGCCTTTTGCCGCCAACGCCGGGCTGTCAAAAAAGATCCCGTAAGGGCCCTCGATACGTACCTCTGCACCCGGCTTGATGTCCAGCAATGCCCGGGTGGCATCGCCGACCGCTTTAATGCCGATCCTCAACTCATCATCGCCGGAGCCAGAAGCAATGGTGTAGGGGTGCTCTTCCCGATAACCGGCCGCCAGAGAGGCATCCATGGGCGTCAGATACACAAACTGCCCGGCCTGCCAGCGAATTCCTTTACCCTTCGGCCGCAGGCGTAGCTCCACCACATCCCGGGCAAGTTTATCCATGCCATCAACCACATAGGGTTTCCTGGCCAACCAGGGCGACAACAACTTACGCCACGCGATGGCCGCCAGAGCCAGTGCCGACAGCAGCCACCAGACCCAGGCGGTGGTGGATAGCATCAGGGTATGAACCAACGCCAGCAACAGCGCCGGTGCCGACAACAGGTGCAAGCGTTTCCAACGCTGGTAATGCAGGGTGCCAAAGAAGCCCAGCGTGGGCGCGATGAACACCAACATGGTGAGGAAGGCAGCCCAGCCAAGCCAGACCTCCCTGTGGATCAGGGGCGGAAACAGCGTAGCAACACTGGCGCCAACAGACATCGGCAAAGTGGCCAGTGCCAACAACAGCACATGGGCCATCACCAGCATAAAGGCCGAAAAGCCCAGCCAGCGGTGCACAACCCAAAGCCGCACCAGGCCACCAAACCAGGGGTCGATACCGGGAATACGAGCCGACAATATACCCGCCAGCAGAAACGCTGACAGGGCAAACACCCCGGCCAGCTCCGCCAGCGAATACAGCCAGCCTTGACTGCCCCAGGGCAACGCCGGAGCAGCAATAACGACAGGCAATAAAAAGAGCCCCAGCAACAACAAGTCACCGGGGTATTTTCTAAAAGTCATAAACGCTCCATGTCAGTGAGCGATTTACCGCCCTTTCTGGCCCTGTGCCTGATGCTCCAGCATTTGTTCCATCATCATCTGCATCTGCTCCATGCGCTGTTCCATCATTTCCACTCGCTGCTCAGGATCCATCATGCTGCCCGCCTGCCCCTTTGACTGATTACCCATACCCTGGCCACCACCCATCTGACCCTGATGCTGCCCCTTCTTGCCGTGGCCGTGGTCTTTGCCCTGACCTTTACCCATCATGCCGCCGCGCATCATCTGCATGTGCTGCCGCATGGACTCCATGTGCTTCTCGCGGATGCTCTGACGCTCGGCATCCGACTTGGCGTTGCGCATTTCCTGCATCATGTCCTGCATCTGCGACATGTTTTGATGCATCTGCTGCATGTGTTCCTCATTCATCATGCCACCCTGGGGCATTTGCTCGGAGTGGCTACCGGCAAACACCAGAAGGGGCGCGGAAACCAGAACAGAACATGCGATTAATCGGGTAAACCTGTTCATAAGATTCTCCTTTACATCGTAATTAGTGAGCGTCCACTACAGTAAAGACCATAAAACTGAATCGAACCTGAATTAGCATCAACTCCCTGAGCCTCTCTTGGCCAGAATTGACTCAGGTCATCTGTACGCAAGGCCCCTCCGTTTCCAGAGATAAAACAGTACGGGAATGACCAACAATGCCAGCAACATGGCACTGACCATACCACCCACCATCGGGGCCGCGATACGCCCCATGACCTCCGAACCCGTCCCGGTTCCGAACATGATGGGCAACAGCCCGATAATTATAGAGCTTCCGGTCATCATGATCGGCCGGACCCGTAATCCGGCACCATGTAAAACGGCATGTTTGAGGGTTTCGCGCCCGGGCTTCAGACCTTTTTGCTCACAGTTCTCCAGCATCGACTGGTAGGACTGGTTCAGATACACCAGCATGATGACCCCGATCTCTACGGCAACCCCCGCCAGGGCAATAAACCCGACTCCAACGGCCACCGAAAAGTTGTAACCCAACAGGTACATGAACCAGACTGCGCCCACGAGAGCAAACGGAAGCGTGCCCAGGATCATCGCCACCTCAGCAATGCGGCGGAAGCTCATGAACAACAGGATAACAATGATCGCCAATGTCAGCGGGACCACATAAGTCAGTTTTTCCTTGGCCCGGAGCATGTATTCATATTGACCGGACCAGGCCACGGAATAGCCTGCAGGCAGCTGCAACTCGTCGGTTACCACCGCCATCGCCTGCTCTACATAGCTGCCAACATCAACACCTTCGATGTCCACAAACGTCCAGCCGTTGAGCCTGGCATTCTCGCTCTTGATCGCCGGAGGGCCGTCCTCAATCCGAATGTCAGCTACATCGGCCAAGGCAATGCGCTGGCCGGATGGCGTGACGATCGGCAGCTGGCGGAGCTTTTCAGGGGAGTCACGGTAATCCTGAGGATAACGCACATTGATAGGGTATCTTTCCAGCCCCTCGATGGTTTGAGACACGTTAATCCCGCCCACCGCCGACGCGATCACCTGCTGAACATCGGCAATGTTGAGGCCATACCTCGCCGCCCGTAATCGGTCGATATCAGCCTGAACATAACGGCCACCGGCAACGCGCTCGGAATACACAGATGCCGTACCGGGAACCTTCGAAAGAATGGCTTCCAGTTGCTTGCCCACTGCCTCGATGGTTGCCAGCTCAGGCCCAGCAACCTTGATGCCAACCGGCGTTTTTATCCCGGTCGCCAGCATGTCAATCCGAGTAATGATCGGCATCACCCAGGCATTGGTAACGCCGGGAAATTGGATAAGGGCATTCAATTCCTGCTTCAGTTTTTCGGTGGTCATGCCCTCACGCCACTGATCGCGTGGCTTGAGTTGAATAAACGTTTCAATCATCGTCAGCGGGGCGGGATCTGTCGCGGTCTCTGCCCGGCCAACCTTGCCAAAAACCGATTCCACTTCCGGCAGCGAGGCAATCAACCGGTCGGTCTGTTGCAGCAATTCCCGGGCCTTGCCAATGGAAATCCCTGGGTAGGTGGTTGGCATATACATCAGGTCACCCTCATCCAGAGGCGGGATGAATTCGCTGCCTATCCGGGATGCAGGCCACAACCCCAACGCCAGAATCAGAACCACCACAATCAGGGTTGTCACCGGATACGTCAGAACACCCTTCAGCATTGGCAGGTAGCCCGACACCAAGAACCGGTTCACCGGGTTTTTGTGTTCCGACAGCACCTTGCCACGTATAAAGTAACCCATCAGCACCGGCACCAGCGTAACCGCCAGAGCGGCACTGGCCGCCATGGCGTAGGTTTTGGTGTAGGCCAGGGGCGAGAACATCCGGCCCTCCTGGGCTTCCAGCACAAACACCGGCACAAAGCTGACGGTAATGATCAATAATGAGAAGAACAGTGCCGGGCCCACCTCGGCGGACGCCTTCGCCACCACCTGCCAGCGGTTTTCCCGAGTCAGCGGTGTACGCTCCATGTGTTTGTGCATGTTCTCGATCATCACGATGGCGCCATCAATCATGGTGCCGATGGCAATGGCGATACCCCCCAACGACATGATATTGGCATTGATGCCCTGCCAGTACATCACGATGAACGCTGTCAGAATGCCGACCGGCAAGCTGATCATCACCACCAGTGACGAACGCACGTGGAACAGGAAGATCACACACACCAGCCCCACCACGAGGAGTTCTTCCAATAACTTGTTCCAGAGGTTGGTCACAGCGCGATCGATCAAACCGGAGCGGTCATACACCGTGACCACCTCGACGCCATCCGGTAAACTGCCCTGCAAAGACTCCAGTTTGGCTTTCACACCCCGTATAGTCTCCTGGGCGTTTTCACCAAAACGCATCACAATAACGCCACCAACCGTTTCGCCCTCGCCATTCAACTCGGCAATGCCCCTTCGCATCTGCGGCCCCACCTCAACGCTGGCCACATCCTTCAACAAAACCGGTGTGCCGTTGTCGTCTAGCCCCAGCGGAATCAAGAGCAGGTCTTCCCGGGACTGGATATAGCCCGAGGCCCGCACCATGTACTCCGCCTCGGCCATCTCAATCACCGAGGCCCCCACTTCCTGATTGCCGCGTTTTATGGCGGTTTCAATGTGGGACAAGGGAATCCCCAGGGTACGGAGCTTTTCCGGGCTGACCTGCACCTGGTACTGTTTAATCATGCCACCCACCGTGGCCACTTCCGAAACACCGGGTACCGTCTGCAGTTCGTACTTCAGAAACCAGTCCTGAAGGCTTCGGAGCTGGCTCAGGTCATTCTGGCCAGTGCGGTCTACCAACGCATACAGGTACACCCAGCCCACACCGGTGGCGTCCGGCCCCAGTTGCGGCCGGGCTTGTTCCGGCAGGTTCGGCGCAACCTGCGACAGGTATTCAAGCACCCGTGAACGGGCCCAGTACATATCGGTGTCTTCATCAAAAATCACATAAACGTAGGAGTCACCAAAAAACGAGTAGCCTCGAACGGTTTGCGCCCCCGGCACCGACAGCATGGCGGTGGTCAGCGGATAGGTAACCTGATCCTCCACCACCTGAGGAGCCTGTCCCGGGTAGCTGGTTTTAATGATGACCTGGACATCCGACAGATCCGGCAGTGCATCCACTGGTGTATTTTTCAGGGAATACAGCCCCAGACCCGTCAGCAATACTGCGGCCATCAGCACCAAAAACCGGTTGCGGATCGACCAGTGAATCAGCGCAGCAATCATCAGTGGCCTCCTTCATGGGGCGTACCATGGGCGCTGTGATCCATATCCGGCTCCGTCGGCCGAGGCGACATACGCAGGAAATCGGAGGTTTTGCTGGATTCGGAATCGATCAGAAACTGGGCAGAGGTGACCACGGTGTCGCCGGGCCTCACCCCCTGCAGAATCTCTGCATACTGGTCGCCTACCCGGCCAACACTCACGTTGACCGACTTGAACGCCCCCTGCTCCAGAGCCAATACCAGCCGGTCATTCTGGCCGGTGCGGATCACGGACTCCCTGGGCACGAGCATACGCCGGTCGCCCCTCTCGCCCTCTATATCAAGGTGGGCGAACATGCCGGGGCGCAGGGTACGGTCGGTGTTGTCAAAGCGCAGCCTGACCCGGGCCGTGCGGGTTGTTGTGTTGATCTCCGGATAGACATAATCCAGGCTCCCTCGCCACTGGCGGCCGGGCATATAGTCCAGCGTCATCACCGCCCGATCGCCAGGCTTTACCGCGGCAATCTGGCTCTCGAACATTTCGCCCAACACCCAGACCTCATCCAGAGAGGCAATGGTCACCACCTGGTCGCCAGGCTTGATAAACATCCCTTCCCGCACGTTAAGACTCTCGATAACCCCGGCCGCCGGAGCATAGATGGTCAGGGTCCGGCGCACTTCGCCGGTGTCCTTCAAGCTACGCACCAGACTGGACGGGACATTCAGCGCCAGCAGACGCTGTTCCGCAGCACGGATCAGATTCTCGTTACCCCGGTTTAACGCCAGGACCAGTTCCTCCTGGGCGTTAACCAAGGTAGGCGAATACAACGAGTACAAGGCCTTGCCCTGCTCAACCGGCTCCCCCTCCGCCTTCACATACAGCGCCTCAATCCAGCCTTCAACACGGGGGTGCACATGGGCCATGGCATCCTCGTTATATTGGACATGCCCGACGGTGGTGATGTTGACCGGCAGGCGCCCCTGGATAACCGTGCCGGTCCTCACACCCAGGTTGTTGGTCACCGCGGGGGATATCCGTACGGTGCCCGCTGGGTCATTCGCGGCCCCGTCGTCCGGATAAACCGGAACCAGGTCCATCCCCATGGGCGACTTGCCCGGTTTGTCTCTTCTGAAATCCGGATCCATGGGGGCCACCCAGTAAAGCGGCTCCCGGGCCTGTGAATGTGCGGGATCTGCGGTGTGATCCATGCTGGCGCCAGCCGCCAGCCACCAGGTAGCGCCAGCACCGGCGAAACCACCCAGCACGAGAAAGCCCAGAGGGCGAATGAAATTGGCCATAGTTGTCAGTCCTGATAACGAGTCGATGAAAAGGGTGAGGCGTTATCCGCGCCGGCGGTGACGTAATTAAAACTGGCTTGCGACTTGGCACGCTCGGCCACCATCTGAACCAGCTCGATGCGGGCATTGAGCTCGGCGATACGCGCCCGCACGGCTTCAGCAAAATCACCATCGTCGGAGTTGTAAGCACTCAGGGCGGCTTCAGCCTGCTGCTCCATCTGGGGCAGCAGGGTTTCCCGGTAACGGGTGATGCGCTCATCCAGGCGTTCGATGCGTACACGGGCACTGCGAGCCGAGGCCTGAAGCTGACGTAACTGCAGTGTGCGCTCCGTTTTAACCGCCTCTGCCCGTGCTACGGAGGCATTGAGGTTCCGGTCCTGGCGGTTACCTGTGAACAGGGGGAGATCAACGCTGATGCCAACGGAGAAAAAATCGGCCCGGTCCTGGCCGTTCGGAGCCTTGTCGCGGTAACCGTATTGTGCAGACAGTGACCACTCCGGTTTGTAGGCCTGTCTCGCCAGGTCAACCTCCAGAGCCCGCGTCTCAATCAGTTTATCCGTGGCGCGTATCATCGGATGGTCGATGGCCAATGCACTGTCGACCCTCGGGCGGCCGTTCGCAGGCACTGCTGTTAAATACGACGGTATGGTGTTCGCAACGGCCATTTGGTCGACACGGCTTGCCACCCATTCTGCCAGCGCTTCGCGGCTTGAGTTCAACTCTGCTGTCAGCGCCGTTAGCCGGTCATCCAGCCGCGTCAGCTCGACAGATGCACGGATGACATCCTGCAGCCGGGCACCCATCGTGGCCGAGCGGTAGCCCGCCTGGGCAACATCTTCCAGTTGTTCAAACAGGCCGCGGTTGCTCTCAATCAGCTGCACACTCTGCTGGGCGCGCCAGACATCCAGCCACAGGTGGCTGACCGTTTCGGTCACTTTGACTACGCGATTGTCTCGCTGACGAGGCTGTATCGACGCCATCTGCAGCACCCTGGCCTTGGCAATGTGGCGACTGTCGCCCCGGGGAAAGCGCTGGGTAAAACCAATGGTGGTCTGGGTCATCGCCTCTTGCCCGAGGTCGAAGGTGTCTGTTGGCAGGTTTGCCAGCCCCAGCGTCAGGCGAGGATCGGGTAGCGCACCCTGTGCCACAGCGTCTTCCCTGAGGGCCTGTTCCTGATAAACGCTTCCTTGTAGCCAGGGGTCATCCTGTAGGGCGATTTCAATGGCCGCCGTCAGGTCCAGCTCCTGCTGAGCCGCTGCGGGCAAGGCTGAGATGGCCAGCATCGTGGCCATGCCCAGTTTCGGAAGGTGTCTGAGATAACGCAAAGTGAATTCTCCGCAAAAGTCTGTAATGCGGAGAATGCTAGAGAGGCAACCTGAACTGTGACTGAAAGGTTTATTCTAAATGATGGATTTTTGATCTCGCTCAAAACAATCGGACACGCGGCCTGATCCAGCCGCCGAATCTACATCAAACCAACACCGAACCGTTTCATCACCAATGCCAGGGAGGCAAAACAAACAATGGTCAGTACTGCGCTGGCCGCCAGCGATAACCAGAACCCAAGACGGGGCAACAGGAACGGAAACAACAAAAACATCGGCAAGGTCGGCAGCACATACCAGAAGGTGTACCAGGCATGGTTGGCGATCTTGTCTGCCGGCTGATGCTCAACATACATCCAGACCATCGCCAGCACAGTCACCATGGGCAGCGCCGCAATCAGTGCGCCGAGTTTGTCGCTGCGCTTGGCGACTTCCGAAATCAAGACCACCAGGGCGGCGGTGATGGCGTATTTGGTTATGAGCCAGGTCATTGTATTGCTCTCCATAAGACCCGGGCAGGCGCGATCGACCCGGGAACATTTTTGACATTTAATTATTATCCGATTGGCGAGAAAGGTATCCTCATTCGCTCGAGTAATACAACCACCAAACCCGGGTTATCCCGACGATGCCCATGACCGAGCCCATGCACTAACGCCCATGATCGCCGCCATTCGCCACAGAACACTGTTGCCACTGATGGTTATGCTTATCGCACTGGCTGGCATGACGCTCTCCACCATTGGTGAAGCCTCTTCCCATGGCATTGCCGAACTCACAGAGTTTAACGGGACTGATCATGGTGACCATGCCCACAGTCATGACCTGGAGGATCACGGCGAGAATTCACACAGTGCTCACCAGCACCACGACTCTGGCAACCATACCCATGAAACGGCGGATCGGCTGACCGTCAACTTCGCACCTGCGCACGTGATATCACACCGGCAAGCCCTGCCGTTTGCCGGCGCCTCGCCCCAGAATTTTCGTTATCGCCTTGAACGCCCTCCAAAACCCGCTCTGATTGGCTGATTCTCGCTGCACTGCAGCTGACTGAACAAACACAATTGGAGTTTCTATGTTGTCAACTTTGCTTGGCGGCGTCTGGCGTAGGCGTCATGCCACCGGCGGGTACCGTCTGTTATGGATTTTTCTGGGCCTCGGGCTGTTCGGCATGAGCGCCGATGTGCTCGCCCATGCCGTCGCCGAAGGTGATAAAGGTTATATCCAGGAGATCACCGGGGTTAATCTGATTGCCTTCATGTATCTGGGGGCCAAGCACATGGTCACCGGCTATGACCACCTGCTGTTCCTGCTAGGTGTCATCTTCTTCCTGTACCAGATGAAGCACATCGCGATCTACGTGAGCCTGTTTGCGGTGGGCCATTCCACCACCATGCTGCTGGGTGTGTATTTCAACATTGGCATCAACAGCTACCTCATTGATGCCATTATCGGTCTGTCCATCGTGTACAAGGCACTGGACAACATCGGTGCCTATCAACGGTGGTTTGGTTTCCAGCCCAACACCAAGGCCGCCACGCTGATCTTCGGGTTCTTCCACGGCTTTGGCCTGTCGTCAAAAATCATCGAATACGACATCTCGCCGGATGGCCTGGTGCCAAACCTGCTCGCATTCAACGTAGGTGTGGAAATTGGCCAGCTCATCGCCCTGGCCATGATCCTGATTGCCATCAGCTTCTGGCGCAAAACCGACGGCTTTTTCCGCCACGCCTACACCGCCAATGTGGCCATGATGAGCGCAGGCTTCCTGCTCTTCGGCTATCAGCTCACCGGTTATTTTGTCGCTTAATTCTGGAGATTCGTTATGTACAACACCGATAGACCAAACCGTGAAGAACTGCCCACCACCGCCAAACTGGTTCGATCAACCATCATTGCTGCGATTGTAGCGCTGCTCCTGCTGGTAACAGTGGTCATGCCCGCTGAGTATGCGCTGGACCCCACCGGTGCAGGCCGGGTTCTGGGCCTGACCGAGATGGGTGAAATCAAGGAACAGCTGGCCGAAGAAGCGGCCGCCGATGCTGCCGCGCAAATGGTGGCAGTGCAGCCCCAGACCCAGGCACCGGCGCCCGCAGCGGTTGAGCCCGCCGCCACTGCCGAAGCAGCTCCTGAAGCCGAGCCAGCGCAGGAAGAGCCTGCTCCGGCAACCGCTCACGAAACCGAATGGAAAGATGAGGTTCGTTTTGTGCTGACGCCGGGCCAGGGCACGGAGTTCAAGCTCACCATGAATGAGGGTGCCATCGCCCGGTTTTCCTGGGAATCCGAGGGTGGCCCGGTTAACTTCGACACCCACGGCGACGGTGGAGGCCGGTCCATCTCCTACCAAAAGGGCCGCGGTGTTCCCGAGGATGAGGGCGAGCTTGAGGCCGCCTTTACCGGCAACCATGGCTGGTTCTTTCGGAACCGCAATAATAACGATGTGACCCTCGTGCTTAGGACGGGTGGTGATTATGGTGAGCTGAAAAGGATGCTTTGAACACGGATTAAAGCCAGTTCAGATTTGGAACAGGCGGCCGATTGCCTTCACCTGGAGGCGATCGGCCATTCCGATCTGCGGCTCCCGGCCGACAGGTATTGTTCAGAAAAACCACTGTACCTCCATCAGCCCCAGCGGCTCCAACCTCCCGTATTCACTGTCGTCGTCACCTCCGAACCACTGGACTCCCGCCGTAAGATAAATTTCCCTTTTCACTGGCAATATCCATGTGGACCGGGGGTAAAGTACCCAACTGGCATCATCGGCATTGCGGATGGCCACCACGCGATATTGCCAGAACGGATTGATATCCTGCCATGCCATCAGCCCGGTATAATGGCGCCCGGTATACAGTGGGTGGGTGGAAACCAGCCTCAGGAGGTCCAGATTACCCGGCGGCGCGGGCTGACCGTTGTAGAAATACTCCAGTGCCAGGTTGAAGCCGTTGCGAAACGCCCAGTTCAGATCTGCCACACCCTGCCAGTAACTGTCGCCAATATCTGCTTCGCTCCAGACGAGCTCAGTACGCCAACCGGTGCCGGCCACTGAGCCGCTGCCGCTGGCGCCCGCTTTGGTCGTGCCGGCAAAATCGCCGATCATCACACTGGCATCGACCCCGGCAACAAAACGCTTTGCCCTCGCCGCCGTGCTGGCTGCTTTGCCACTGTGTTGCGGTGCATGAATAGCGCTTATTCGGCCGGTGGTCCCCCAAGAGCTGTCCCATAGTATGGCGTCCACACCAATTCGTTCATCAGGTTCCAGATTGAGGGGGCTGACAGGGTTGAGGATGTCCATGGGGTTCCAGATCAGGGCCGTGGACCAGTTCACCTGTTGGCGCCCAAACCGGAAATCCCCGGCTGGCGAGCGCCACTGAATCGTGCCACGGTAGAGCTGATGACGCACCAACACATCCCCTGACTCATACACGTCGCCCTGAAGATCCCAGTAGCGTGGATCGGGAACCTCTCTGAGCAGGGCGAATTCCGGGCTGTCCAGAAAACTGCCGGTCACCAATTCCAGGTCGTAGGCCGCATCCAGAACCCAGTTTTCATATCGATAGCGGGGTTTCAGACGCAGGCGGGTAAGGTTCGAGAAGTAACGATCGTCATCAACCAGCGAGCGCGACCCGGCACTGAGGTTCTTGAGCGATCCGGAATGGCTGAAGTCAGCCACAGCGTTCGAAGCCAGCATCAGCCAGGCCAGGCCCACCGCCACCAGTGGAGTGCGATCAACCATGCCGAATGGCCTCAACCGGGTCCAGTCGTGAGGCCCGCCACGCCGGGTACAGCGCTACCAGCACGGAGCACAGGAACAACAGCAGGCTGGGAAGCCAGACATGATCGAAAATCAACACCGGATAGATGCGGTCGGTGATACCGGGGATGGCTTCCAGAGAGCGACTGACCGAGGACAGATCAATACCGGTCTGGCCAAGCCAGAACACAAGCAGGCCGCCAACCACCGTTCCTGCCACCATACCCAACACCGCAAGAAAGATTGCCTCAAACAGAATCGTCAGCTGTAACTGTCCGCCCCTCGTACCCAATGCCAGCATAACGCCCAGTTCCGGGGTACGCTCCATCACCGACATCACCATGGTGTTCATGACGCCAATCGCGACCACCACAAAGACCACCGACAGAATGAGGTAGAAATCCACCTGGCTCATTTGCACCATCTGCACAACCACCGGCAGCAAGGTTTCCCAGTCCTGGGCCACCAGCCCGTGGTTGGCCAGAGGCGACGACTGGTTCAGAGTCTGTGCCAGGGCCGCACTGTCTGAACGATCTGACAGTCTCAGTACGATCCGTGAAGCTTCGTATTCCTGCAGGCCGCCCAGGTTTCGGGCAGCATTGATGTCTATAAAAGCATACTCTGTGTCGAAAAGGTCACTGCCGGTACGGTAGATACCGCGAATGGCCTGGGCACTGGAGGCAAGATCTCCACCAGCCTGCTGAACCGTGATCACCAGTTTATCCCCTAACCGGGCATTCAGCTCCTCGGCCAGCTTTTGGCCGATCACAATCCCGTTCTCTCCAGATTGAACGTAAGCACCCTGCATCATATACCCGAAAAGCCCGGTAACGGCCTTCTCCTGTTCCGATTCAATACCCACCAGTTCTACCGGGAGGCTTTTCCCGGGGTTTGCCACCATGGCTCTGAGCACCACCCGGGGTGCGGCGGCTTCGACGTCTGGCCGCTCCTGCAGTCGCTGGTGCAGCATCTGGCTGTCAGCAATGCGCAGGGCCGGCGAGAGATCGACGTTGTGCCCTTCCTCCATCACCTGAACATGCCCGCTGAGCTGTTGCGTCGAGTTGTGGATCATCTGCTCGAAGAAACCATCAGCGAAGGCGTACAGAAACAGATAGGCGGCCAGCCCGAACGCGGTAGCCGATGCCGTAATCACTGACCGGCGTGGATTACGGAATACCGAGCGAAGGGCCATTTGCGCAAAAATCAGCAGCCGGTGGTCAGATGTCACTTCCCAATGGATTCTGCGGATACGATTGATCACATTGCGCCGCGCCCCCATCGCCTCCAGCGGGCTGTTGCGGCTGGCTTTCCAGGCCGGGAGCAGTGCCGCCAGCAGGGCCACCGACACAACCACGATGCCAATCACCACCAGGCGAGAGAATTCGATGGCGGGATAGACGATGCTACTGAGCCCCGGCATGGTATCCATGGCCTTGATATAGGCACTGAAGTCCAGCCCCCGAAAACCGAAGTAGCCGGTCAGTGACAGCCCAAGCACCAGCCCCAACAGGTAACCCAGGCTGGCCAGAATCGTCGTTTCCAGGAGCACAAGCCAGATAATCCGGCTGCTGGGCGTACCCAGGGCCATCATTACACCGAATTCCCGACCACGTTCCAGCACCGACATCAGAATGGTATTGACGATGCCGGCCGCCACCACCACAAACACCACGAAGATGACGATGTAGGCGACGGCGTCGTGAAATGCGACCATTTGCACCAGCGAAGGCATCAGCGCCGGCCAGCCCAGGACTTCCACATTGCGCTCCAGCAGTTGGTTCTGCAGCCTTCCAACCACCGCTTGGAGCTGGTCAGAGTCCTTTACGCGGGCGGCCATCTCGGTAAACCGACCGTCAAAGGCATACAATGTCTGGGCGGATGCCAGGGGCATCTGGGCTACAAAGCCATCAATACGTTTGATGCCGGTTTCGAAAACACCCACCACCTTAAACCGGTCTGCGCCAATGGAGCCGTCCGCGGCCTGGACCACCAGCACCAGTTCATCTCCCGGGGAGGTACTCAGGGCGCTGGCGGCGTCCACGCCCATAACGATCTCATTGTCCCCCTCCAGATAGCGGCCGCGAATGATCGACCGATCAAGCCGGGTTACCTGCGTCTCTGTTGTGCTGTCGACCCCCATCACCTGCAAGGCCCGTGACTGGTCGGCATGGCTGGCCAGCGCATTGCCCGTCACCCTGGGCGTGGTCGCCGCAACACCGGCTACGGATAGCATTTCCTCAGCAAGGTTCCAGTGCTCGGCGATGGCAATGTTCATTTCCCGGTCGTCGTGAAATCCACGCTGATGCACTTTCAAGTCACCGGTCACATAACCGGTCATATTGTTGACCATCTGGGCATTGATGCCGTCAATAAAAGCCCAGAGAAACACCAGCCCGCCCACACCTACGGCGATCGACAACAGCGTAATGCCGGTACGACGACGATTGACCCGAAGGTTGCCAAACGCCAGTCGCAGCCACGCGATCACGGTCGCATCTCCTCTCGCTCAACGCCGCCATCCCGCATATGAATCACCCTACGCGCTCGCTCCATCACCATCGGATCGTGGGTGGAAAACACAAAGGTAATACCATGCTCCGCATTCAGCCCGCGCATCAGGTCCAGCAGCGCGGCACCGGTCGCGGAGTCGAGATTGGCGGTGGGCTCATCAGCCAGGACAATGGCAGGTTTGCTCACGATGGCCCTCGCCACCGCCACACGCTGCTGCTGACCGCCGGAGAGTTCGTGAGGCAGACGCTGCTCCATTCCCTGCAGCCCAACCTCCGTAAGAATGCGCCGGGCCTCGGCTCGTCGTTCCCGAAACGGAACGCCGCGAAGCATCAACACGTACTCCACATTCTCCTGAGCCGACAGCACACCGATCAGGTTGTATTCCTGAAACACAAAACCGATTTTCCACAACCGCAAAATGGTGCGTTTTTTGCGGCTGAGTCCGGTGATTTCTTCACCCGCCACTTGAATGCGCCCTGCATCCGGTTCGTCCAGGGCGCCGATCTGGTTCAACAGGGTGGTCTTGCCCGACCCTGAAGGCCCCACCAGTGTGGTGAACTCACCGGGCTCAATGGCCACCGATACGTCATTCAGGGCTTTGACGGCGATGGAATCCTGCCGGTAAATCCGCGATACATGCTGCACATTGACGATGCTCATAGCGGGAACTTATTCCGGGTTGCGCAGGCGGCGCAGTGAAAACAGCGCCTCGTCCATGGGAACATCGAATTTGATAGATTCAATAAGGATGACTGTGCGGGCCGTGGGTTTATCCGCGTCGACCATCGTCCAGCGAGTCGGAATCCGGCGCCCGTCCATGGTTTTTACCTGATCATAGGTCAATCGTTTGACGATCTTGTTCCGCTCCCCGTAGTAGGCTACGGCCACGGGAATCGCATCCGCACGGATCTCGAATTCAAGCCGGCTCCAGACCACCGGCGCGTTGGGCCTCGGCATTGAAACAACCCGGTAGACCGTCACCTCGCCAGAATCATCGACCCCGGCCAACTCATGGGTGTAGTCGTCAACGAATGAGCTTTCCTTCACCAGATCATCGTTACTGAAATTGGACCCCATCCATGGCTGCAGCATCATTGACGGCGGAATCTTGATGGTACGATCCACTTTTGGGAGGTAATTCCACATGGCGTCGCCGATTCTCAACGAACCAATACCTGCCTCTTTTTTCGGTGAGTGAATGCGAATCAGGGTGTGCTCCGGCCGATCCATCCAGGCCTCCAGCAGCAGCTCCCGGGTCCAGTATTCGCTTTCGATACGCATAAGGTACTGACCATGATTGCTGTCTGACCAAAGGGTCTGTTCCATACCTTCGATCAAAGAAACAGCCGAAGGCGTGCTCGCCAGAAGAGGGGCAGAAATCAAAGAAAACAAGAGAAAGCAGGAAAGCCTGTAAGAAGTCACAGATCGTCCATCCGCTCTATCTGCCGGGCGAGGCGTATGGACTCGTTCGTTTCCACCTCCAGTAGTCCCTCCAGCAATTCCCGGGTCGATTTAATCAGTTCACCAATCGTTCTGATTTCCATAATGATGTTCTCCTACTGGTTTGAACGTATCTCGTAAGCTATGTGATTCCAATCAGGCCCCTTAACCATAAAGCTATATCGGGCGCCGAAAATTCTGGAGCCGTGGAATAAACCTCGGTGTTTTAGCCGCATAGTCTCGCCACGCCTCCCCAAACTCTTTCTCGATATCTTTCTCCTCATGAATAGACAGACGTGAATACATCCACAGGAGCACCGGAAACATTGCCAGGGTAAGCAGCGTCGGCCATTGCAGCAGAAAACCAAACATGATCAGTACAAACCCGACATATTGCGGGTGACGAACCCAGGCATAAAGCCCACCGGTGGCCAGTTTGCCCACTTTCTGAGCGGTGTACAGCGCGCGCCAGCCGGCCGCGATCAGATAAAATCCAACCCCGATAAACGCCGTGCTCAGTAAATGAAATGGCCCGAAGTGCGGAGACCCCTGCCACCCGAACAACATTTCCAGCAAGTGCCCACTGTCATGAGAAAACCAATCCACATCCGGATAACTGCTTTGCAGCCAGCCAGCGAGAAAGTAGATGGTTAAGGGAAAGCCGTACATTTCAGTGAACAATGCGACCAGAAATGCGCTAAAGGCGCCAAACGAGCGCCAGTCGCGCTTCGTTTTAGGCTTAAAAAAGCTGAACGCAAAAAAGATAAAAATAGCTGAGTTCAGGATTACGAGACTCCAGAGCCCGTAGTCACTTGTTTCGTTACTCACGGTGATCTTCCTTTTCTGAGCCCTGTTGATGTCCTGAATGGCCTCCCCCATGACGGCCATGCATGAATATATGCATCAATGGGCAAAGCAGCAGAACCAGCCAGGGCAACGCACCGAGAATGTGGACTTTGTGTTCGCCCCACAGAAGCACCAGCGCGATCACACCGAAGAACGAAAGGGTGATCCAGTATCGACGGCTAAATTTCATAACGAATTCTCCTGAAGCTGTGACAAGCAATGTTGACTCACCAGCTCCTAAAACCAAGTGATAAGTCTAGGTAATCACAGCGGTCTGAATTCAAACTGAATGCTTCAGTCAGTTCGGAGAACGAGTTGATCTCAATCAATTCCTGGGCGAACTTCGGGTATCTTCCCGACTTCGCCCGCTGCTTTCAGAACGAAAATCAGACCGATAATGGTGATAAGTGATGCCGCCAACCACTGCTCACCATTTAGCGGCGCTCTTTGTCATAACGCCGCCTCAGCAACATCGAATTACCAATCACCGAGAGCGAACTGGCAGTCATTGCCACCACACCGATCATCGGGTGCAACAGGCCGGACGCGGCGATGGGAATAGCGGCGACGTTATAACCGCTGGCCCATATCAGGTTTTCAACGATCTTCTTGAAGGTGGCACGGGACAACACCATCGCGTCTACAACACCAGACAACTCGCCACGCACCAGTGTTACGTCGGCGGCTTCGATGGCCACGTCCGCGCCGGCGCCTATGGCAATACCCACGTTCGCCTGTTTCAGCGCGGGAGCGTCGTTGATACCGTCACCCACCATGGCGACGTGGTTGCCGTATTTTTTCTGCAACTCCCGGATGGCGTCCACCTTGCCCTCGGGCAATACGCCGGCACGCACCTCATCAATGCCGACTTCTTTGGCAACGGCGTTAGCGGCACGCTCGTTATCACCGGTAATCATGACCACGTGCAGCCCGTGCTCATGCATGGCTTTGATGGCGGCGACCGATTCATCCTTCAGTGTGTCGGCAACAGCGACGATGCCACAGGCCTGGCCATCCCGGGCAACGATCACGGCGGTTCTGCCTTTGCTTTCAAGCTCTTGAAGATCGTTGTCCAGAGCGTCCAGCCCCGCCACCCCGTTCTCTTCAAGTAGCAACCGGTTGCCAATCAGTACCGACTGGCCTGAGACCACGCCTGAGACACCACGGGCACCGGTGGAACGAAAGTCAGACACATCACCGGGTTTAACACCGCGTTCCCGGGCACCGTCTACAATGGCGCGGGCGATGGGATGTTCCGAAGCGTTTTCCACGGCCGCAGCCAGTTCCAGCAGCTCGGTTTCCGATACTCCGGAGGCGGCAACGGTTTCGGTCAGTTTTGGCTCACCCCGGGTAATCGTCCCGGTTTTATCCAGCACCATCACCTTGATGTCTTTGAAGGTCTGGATAGCCTCACCCGAGCGAATCAGGATGCCGCGCTCGGCACCAATGCCCGACCCCACCATCAGGGCCGTTGGCGTGGCCAGTCCCAGAGCACACGGGCAGGCAATCACCAACACCGCAATCGCCGCCAGGATCGCCAGCACCGGCGTCGCCGCCGTCGGATCTACCCAGGGCAGGAATCCTGCACCCCATTCAAGGATCGGGCGCAACGTATCGGCGGCGAACAGCCAGGCCAACAGGCTGCCCAGCGCAATAATAAGAACCAACGGCACGAAGCGACCGGTCATACGGTCGGCAAATTCCTGGATCGGCACCCTGGAGCCCTGGGCCTCGTCGATCAGTTTGACCACCTGGGCCAGGAAGGTATCACCACCCACACGGGTTGCTTTCACCCTCAGCCGCCCTTCTTTATTGATGGTCGCGCCGATAACCGTATCGCCGGTGCTTTTATAGACCGGAATGGACTCGCCCGTGGCGATGGATTCATCCAGGTGACTCTCGCCATCGACAACCTCTCCATCGGTGGGCACCTTATCGCCGGGCCGCACTACCATGATGTCGCCGGGCACCAGCTCCTTCACGGGAATTTCGATTTCTTCGCCGTCCCGCTCCACACGGGCGGTCTTGGCACCGAGTGTCAGCAACCTGCGGATCGCCTGAGAAGCCTTACCCTTGGCTTTGGCCTCCAGATACCGGCCAACCAGGTGGAAGGTCATAATGGTCGCCGCCATCTCGATAAACGATGTCATCGGATACACAAAGCCCACCAGACCAATAATGAACGGCGGCAGGCTGCCCATTGAGATCAGCACGTCCATATTAAAGGTGCCGTTCTTCAGGGAACGGAAAGACGCCTTATGGGTCGCTGCGCCACCGAACAGAAACACCACCGGAAAGGCCAGTACAGCAACAATGGCCAGATACCCCGGAATAGGCTGCCAGAACATGTGAGGTATCATCAAAAGCATGATCAGAGTGGTCGGCACCGCCGCTATCCAAAGCCGGCGAACGGCCTGCTTCAGATATTGTTCTTCGTCTTCCGCTTCGTTGTCCGGGTTGGCATCGGCTTGCGTGTTTACCCGCGCCACATCGTAGCCGGCACCCTCCACCGCGCGTTTCAGGGCATCTCCATCCGGGCCGTCAGCGCCGGTGGTCACATGCACCTTATGGTTGGCAATATTGGTGGTAACGGCTTCGATGCCGTCCAGGCGGTTCAGAGTTTTGCTGACAATACCGGCGCAATGATTCGATCCCATCCCCGGGACCGTCAGTTCATAGACCCCGGGTTTTGCCGTTGACATGTCCTTCATCAGGCATCACCTCCACTTTCCTTGACACCCGGCCAGTCGGAGAAGGCCAGGAAATAAAGCAGGACCAGATTAACCACCGGGATCACAATCAGAATACCAAGCCAACCGGGATACCCGGTGCGCTGACAGATGCGCCAGGCTGGAATAACCACCGCAATTGCAATCACCAGCATCCAGAGCCAGTGGCCTGCCCACATAGTGTAGCCGTACATGTTGTCGTGCATCATGACAAGTCCTCCTTTGGTGACATACCACCATCCCAACAGGTGAAACTGAAACTAGCCTGAAAAAGGGTAAAACAAAGGAGGCTTATTTATTGGACGTGACTTGTATCAATTGCAGAAGCAGGAAACGGCCCGGCTGGGAACCGGGCCTTTGAGCAGAAAGTTCAGAATGCCAGCCGCGCGCCGACCACGGCAAACCAGTCCTCGGTACCCCCGCCGCTGGCGCGGGCGAGATCGGCTGTGTCGCCGTATTTGCGCTCGTGAACCACGCCCACATAGGGTGAGAAGGAGCGGTCGATCAGGTCGTAACTCAGCCGCAAGCCGACTTCTGTCGAGTTGATCCCTTTACCCACGCCGATTTCCCGGTCTTCAGAGAACGCCAGCAGGGTTTCAAAGGTGGCGGAGACAATCCAGTAATTGGTGATCAGCAGCTCATACTCAGCCTCGAAATCCACCGAAGCATCGCCCTCGTCACTGACATACAGGTTGGTGTCGATTTCAAACCAATACTGCGCCAGGCCCGTCAGCCCGATCACGCCATAAACCCGGTCCGGGCCCTCAGGCGTATCGATGCGGATACCCGCTTTGGCATCCCAGAAATCACTGACCGGGGTCTGGACCAGAAGCTGGTTTTCCAGGGTTTCCCAGGCGTTGTGGGCTTCCTCCCACTCCCCCGTGAACTGCCACCGGAATTTCAGCTCGTCACTGCCGTACCAGGCATCAGTCTCAATCACCGCCAGCTTTTCATCAGAGTCGCTGTAGCGGTACTCGAACTTTTCAGCACTGACACCCCAGAACGCATTGACACTGTGCGCATCAATCGCCTGGTCTGCCAATACTGCGGCGGGGCCAAGCAAAGTCAGAGCAGAGACCCGGGCGAGCCATGGGTTACACGTTTTCATGCGCCACCTCCCTGCGGTTTTGTATTTCCGGCGGCGACTTCTTCATCCGGGCCGCCCTCAACCACAATCTTGCGGAACATACCGGTCGCTGCATGATAAGACAGATGGCAATGGAACGCCCACTCACCCGGTGCATCCACCTCGGTTTCCATGTACACCGTGGTCGCCGGTGCCACGCTGATCACGTGCTTGATCGGATTCCACTTGCCGGCCCCGACATCGAGAATCGACCACATACCGTGCAGGTGCATGGGGTGTGTCATCATGGTTTCGTTCACAAACTTGAACCGGACCCGCTCTCCGTATTGCAGTACAACCGGGTCGGCATCCTCGTATTTGACGCCGTTAATGCTCCACTCGTAACGCTCCATGTTACCGGTCAGCCGCATTTCGATTTCGCGGGTTGGCTCACGCTCGTCATACAGCGGGCTTTGTGCCCGGAGATCGGAGTAAGACAGGAACTTACCGCCATTACTGGCCGTTGGCAGCAAGCCACTGCCGCTGGCGTAGAAGGGGTCTTCCGGAAGGCCACCACCGTGGGCAGAATGATCCATGCCACCCTGGCTCATACTGCCATGATTCATCGCGCCATGGTCCATCGAGCCCTGATCCATGTTGCCGTGATCCATGTTGCCATGGTCCATCGCGCCATCGTTCATGCTGCCATGATTCATTGAGCCGTGGTCCATATCACCATGATCCATGTGGCCAGCCATATCCGCCATGGTCAGCATCGGCGCTTTACGCAGCTCCGGCACCTTGGCGACCATGCCCTCGCGGGGTGCCAGCGTGCCGCGGGCGTAGCCAGAGCGGCCCATGGACTCGGCAAAGATGGTGTAGGCCTGTTCATCACGAATGTGCACGATCACGTCGTAGGTTTCCGCGACACCAATCCGAAACTCGTCGACACTCACCGGCTGGACGTTGTTGCCATCGGCCTGGACTACCGTCATCTTCAAGCCCGGAATACGAATGTCAAAGTAGGTCATGGCGGAGGAATTGATAAACCTCAGGCGCACCCGTTCACCGGGCTTGAACAGCCCCGTCCAGTTCTGCTCCGGGCCCTTGCCATTGATCAGGCCGGTGAAGCCCTGAACATCTTCCACATCCGCCTTCATCATGCGCATCTGGCCCCACATCATGCGATCGCGCAGGGTGGCCATAAAGCCTTGCTCGCGGGATTCGGTGAAGAAATCCATCACCGTTTGCTGCTGGCGGTTGTAATAGTCGGGCGACGACTTCAGGTTGCGCATGATGCGGTCGCCCGCGTGCGGGTGCTTATCTGTCAGCTGCACCACGTACTCACGGTCATACCTGAACGGCTCCCGGCCCTTTGGCTCGATAATGATGGCACCATAGGCGCCGTCCGGCTCCTGGAATCCCGAGTGGCTGTGATACCAGTAAGTGCCGGCCTGCACCGCCGGGAAGCGGTAGGTAAAGGTTTCACCTGGTTTGATGCCGGGAAAGCTGATGCCGGGCACGCCGTCCTGATCAAATGGCAGGATCAGGCCATGCCAATGTATGGAGGTTGTCTCTTTCAGATTGTTGGTGACGTTGATCACCAAATCCTCACCTTCCTTGAAGCGGAGAACCGGGCCCGGCGAACTGCCGTTGTAGCCAATGCCTTCTTTGACAAAATCGCCGGTATCAATCTTTACCCGATCAACCGTAAGATCGAACTCGCCCGCCAAACCCATAACGGGCATCAGCAGGGCCAAGGTGGCCGCAATCAGGCGCTTGGTCATAGTGCTACTCCCGTTACTGTTGGAACTTTACATCGCCGTACATACCCGCCTGGTAATGACCGGGCACATTACATGCGAATTCCAGAGTCGCATCACCGGAAAAACGCCAGACCAGTTCCCCGCTTTGGCCGGCCTCCAGCAAAACGCTGTTCGGGTCGTCGTGCTTCATCGAATGACCATCGCCCATATCCATTTCCATCATCGCGTGGTTGATCGTTCCACCCTGGATCACGCCATGCTTTACCATCATCGTCATTTCCGCCTGATGGGCTGCGTGCGTGTCGGCGGTGCCAATATTAAACTCGTGGACCAACTGCCCGTGATTCTCCACCACAAAGCGAACCACTTCGCCCTTTTGTACGTTGATGGTTTCCGGCTCATAGTAATTGTCATACATGGCCACCGTGATGGTGCGGGTGGCTTCCGAGGCGTCTGCCGGTTCGCCAGTGGCGGCCCCTGCCCCGTGTCCATGGCCGTGGGTACCGGCGCCGAAGGCGGTGAAAGATAAAGACAGTGCCGCAGCGGCAATGACGTACTTTGAATGTTTCAACATAACAACTCCTTTACGTTATCGTTGTTGGAGTGCAGTAAAGCTGGTGATCGCACTCGAGTGATGTCTGAGCAGCTGCTACCATGGCCCACTAACCTGAATTCTTTCTGAAAAACCGGATTAAATGCTGTTCAGGCTCAATTCAGATTGCGTGGGCATAGTATTGGTGAGAATCAACAGGCAACGGAGCAGGATGGTGCGCACCAGATGAGATTACTGTTGGTAGAGGATGACCGGCTGTTGGCCGATGGGTTGTCACGGCAGCTCGAGAAAGCCGGCTTCAGTGTCGACAGTGCCCAAACGGCACGAGACGCCGGCACATTGGGCTCTCAGGAGAGTTATCGCGCCTGCGTGCTGGATCTGGGACTGCCCGATGGCAACGGTTTAACGGTGCTGAAACAATGGCGCGCCAATCACATCAACTTCCCGGTTCTTATCCTGACTGCGCGGGGCGACTGGCAAGACAAGGTCGACGGCCTCAAGGCAGGCGCCGATGACTACCTGGCCAAGCCCTTCCAGACCGAAGAGCTGATTGCCCGCCTGAACGCCATCATCCGGCGTAGCGAAGGCAGGGTGTCTTCCTCGGTCAAGGCCGGGCGGTTTGAACTGGATGAAAACCGGCAAAGCCTCCGGGCAGACGACGGCACCGAGCACAGTCTGACCGGCACCGAGTTTCGTCTGCTGCGCTGCCTGATGAGCCGGCCGGGCCATGTCTTCTCCAAGGAACAGTTGATGGAGCAGCTCTACAACCTGAACGACAACCCCAGTGATAACGTGATCGAGGCCTATATCCGCCGATTACGGAAACTGGTCGGAGCCGAAACCATCGCCACCCGCCGCGGGCAGGGATACCTGTTCAATGAAACCAGCCTCTAAGCCGGCATCCGTCAGAACCACTCTGCTGACGCTGCTGCTGCCGTCCGGCATTGTTTTGATGGCCATCGCCTGGATCGTTCACGGTTTGCTACTCGACAGGATGTCACGGGGATTTGTGGAGAGCCGGCTGCACGACGAGGTAGCATTCCTGGAATTGCAGGTTCGCCAGTCCGAAGGCCAGCTGGAGCAGCTGCAAACCGGCGATTATTTCGAGAAAGTCTTCCATCATGCGTTTGCGCTGAACTCACCCACCGAAACCACCATCAGCCCGGATTTCTGGGCCCCGGTGCTGTCGCCCTTGTTCTCGACCGACCAACAAGGCGCCATCAGGGTTCGGGACTCGTCCATACCGGGCGCACCATCAGACATCCTCGCCTACCGCCGCGAACTCGATGTTGGCGCGGTGCCTATCGTGATTATCGTTGCCGAAGATATGGATGTGCTCAGGGCAAGCCAGGCCGAGTTACATGTCTGGACAGCGATTGTCTCTACCCTTCTGATCCTGCTGCTGGTCGCGGTTATCTGGGTGGGCATTGCGCTGGCACTGAGGCCGGTAGCATCGCTGCAGGCTGCCCTGAAAAGCCTTCAGGAGGGGAGCATTTCACGCATCAGCGTTCGCACGCCGGAGGAGTTCAGGCCTTTGGTAAAACAACTCAACCAGCTACTGGATTCCCTGGATCAACGGCTGGAGCGTTCCCGGAACGCACTGGGCAACCTGTCTCACAGCGTAAAAACCCCGATCGCGGCGGTCAGACAGATACTGGAAGACAACGGCCGGGCCATCGATCCGGCATTACGCGCTGAAATGGCCAACCGCCTGATTGACATCGACAAGCAACTCGAAGCTGAGATGCGCCGCAGCCGGTTTGCCGGGCCGCAGGTTGGCAAAAGCGCCGAGCCGGTAAAACAGGCCCGCGACCTGCTCTGGATGCTGGGTCGTCTTTACCCCGAAAAGTCGTTTGAGCTGACCACCGAACTGGCCGACGATCACCGATGGCCTGTAGAGCAACATGATCTGAACGAAATTCTGGGCAACCTGCTGGACAACGCCGGCAAGTGGGCACAGGAGTGCGTGGAATTGCAGCTTGCGGAGCAGGATAACGACGCCGTGATTGCGGTTGTTGACGACGGCCCGGGCGTTCCCGAACAGCAGTTATCGTCGCTTGGCACCCGTGGCGTCCGGCTGGACGAGCAAACCCCCGGTCACGGGCTGGGGTTGGCCATTGTCCGAGAGATCACCCATCGCTACGGGGGCCACCTCAAACTCGGCAGCGGGCCGACGGGCGGCTTGACGGCGCACATCCATTTTCCGAAATCCGACGCCGGTAACACCGATTAACTGGAACCAGGCATGAGCAACAATGGCAAAAATAGCTGCGGCTGCAACGCAGGCACTGATACCCGGCAAGAGACAGATGCATCACCCGCACCTCAGTCGTCCGCTGTAAGCGGCGAGCGGCTGAGCATTTACAACATACCGAAGATGGACTGCCCCTCGGAGGAACGGATGATCCGCCTGGCTCTGAACGGAGCAGACCAGGTGCAGGCACTGTCTTTCGATCTGCAAAAGCGCCAGCTTGAGGTTATTCACAACGGCGAGGCGGCTGATATCACCGGCACACTCACCCCCCTTGGACTGGGGGCAGTATTACAGGAAACCCGCCCGGCAGATGCCGAGGCTCTGAACGCCGCCAGCCGTGCCGCACCTGACTCAGCCCGGGAAGCCAGCACCCTTCGCATTCTGCTGGCTATTAACGCCATCATGTTTGTGGTGGAGATGACCGCCGGAATCATCGCCCAATCGACTGCATTGATTGCGGATTCCCTGGATATGTTTGCCGATGCCGCCGTGTACGGCCTTGCCCTGTTTGCGGTTGGTCGCAGCATCAAACTTCAGGTGCGAGCCGCCCATGTTGCCGGCGTGTTGCAACTGATTCTGGCGCTGGGCGTGCTGCTGGAAGTCGGCCGGCGCTTTGTGTTTGGCAGCGAGCCGGAATCCACGACGATGATGCTGGTTGCCCTGATTGCCCTGGTTGCCAACACGGCCTGCCTGCTGCTCATTGCCAAGCACCGCCATGGTGGTGCCCATATGAAAGCCAGCTGGATCTTCTCGGCCAACGATGTGGTCATCAATGTAGGTGTGATCGCAGCCGGAGCCCTGGTGGCGTGGACAGGTTCCAGTTATCCGGACCTGGTGATCGGCACCCTCGTGGGCCTGATCGTGCTGGGCGGGGCACGCCGGATTCTGGCACTGAAGGCATAGGAGGCGGGCAGAAGCGGGTTTGTTCCAGGGTGACATAGCCCTTTACATCCCGGGACTGCCAGAAGGCCCTGGCCTCCTCCCCTGCTGGCGCCACTTCAGAGCACCAGCCATCGCCGCCAGCACCAGCCAGCCAAACCCCATGCTGCCACCACCGCTGCTGCCGCCGGAACCCACTGAGGCGTTATTGCCTGTCTGGTCCGGGTCGGCACGAACAATGGTATCGCCGTCGCCCGTCTGCTCACCGCCGCTGTCTGGCTCTGATTCCGTGGCTGGTTCTACGGCATATCGACTCTCCAGCCGGTTATTCTCAGGTCGAATATCCAGTACCTCGCCACTCAGGCTGATCAGGGCAACTCGCTGGGAAATCACCAGCTCCTCGCCGGTACCGGACACGCCCTGAACAACCAAAGCCATATCGCTGATGCCGGGAATAATGTCTTTGCAGCGATACGTGCTTCCATCCGTTTCACAGGCAGCGCCATCAAGGGTCACCAGTTCAAACGCGGCGCTTTCTCCTTCAATCTCGCCGGAAACCTCCAACCAATCAGCCGATTGAGACGCCTGCTCATAGGTCACATCAAAGTAGGCAACAAAGTTCTCTGCGGCAGCCAACGCCTCCGGATTCGATTCTCTCTCAGCCATAGACGCATCGGCGGGGAAATTGAAGCACTGCTCCAGAGATGTACGATTGTTGATAGTGGATATAAAGCTGGACTGGGAGCAGGAGGAAAAGGTGCTTGCGGTTGGTCTGGCGAAGGGGCTCATGATAAAGCTGTCGCCACAGCTGTTGCCATCGCCATCATGCAAAGAACCGAGGTTATGGCCAAGCTCATGGGCGACAACAACGGCGGTGGTGACGTTGGAATTGGTATACCGGGAAACCCCGGTTCTCGGCCCTGGTCCGCCACAAAAGGAACCAACGAAAGCTACGCCCGCGGTGTTGCCATCAAAGCCCCTGCCCGTAATCAGGTGAAACAATGCCTGGCGGCTCTGCTGAAAAGGCAGGCTACCCGCCAGAACCTTTGCACTGACATCGTTCAACAAATCGCTGGCGCTGCTTGAGGTAGTGAATACGTCGGAGTCGAGGAATGTCATGCTCAGGACATCCAGCCCGATACCCAACTGCTCGAAATAAAAGCCCTCCACTATGTTCAGAATGCTCAGGGCCCGGTCCAGATAGTCACCCGGGAACCGGTCCTGAAACTGCCGATCAAACGCCACCTCCAGCTCCAGCAGCAGACAGGCGCCCGCCACCCGGTTCTCACACAGGCTGTCATAACTGGCAGACACGGCCTGCGCCATCATCGGCGACATGATCGAATCCGGGGAAATTTCTGCCTCGGTGTGAGCGTGGTCCAGGCCGCACTGGGGCGCACTCTGGAAGCTGAAGCTCTGATTGGCTAACTGGTTGCGCGAAGAATCACCGCCCACTACGTGCATTCGCCCAAATACGAAGGCCAGCCCCTCCCAGCCGCCGTCGAGGCGGGAGACCCGCACCCAGCTTTCTGAATCTTCAGCGAGTTTTCCACGATAGTGGCGGCCCTGGCTCTGATTCTGCTGTGTGCCCAGAGCCGAGGCCAACCGTTCATTGCCAGTCAAGGCAACGTCATAGCTCTGGCCATCGATCCACAACTGCAGTGTTTCCGATGTTTCTGCGTTAGCCGGCAAGGTCATCATCAGGAACACGAAGGTGGTCATCAAACGGAACTTACGTATCACAAGGAGCAGCCCTTTCTGTTCAGCTTTCAAGATTTCGCGCAAACTAGAGACAGTAGAGCCGGCAAGCCAGCCAGTTACCGTAACAATCTGTATTTATGAGGAGTACGTCCCGCTTGGGGTATCGAACAGTTAACAAGCCTGCCCTGGCACTGATGATTCTGCTGGCTGCCCTGTTCCTGGTGCCGGCCGGCAGCCTTGAGTGGCGGCCAGACCTGGCTCGCTCGGGCGAATGGTGGCGACTGGTCACCGGCCATCTGGTTCACCTGAACGGCTGGCACCTGGCACTCAACCTTGCGGGGCTTGCCTTGGTGCTGACCCTCTACCCGCGAGCGCTGCCATTTCGACCCCTGGCACTAGCCCTGATCTGGCTGACGATGTTTATTTCCGGCGGACTTCTGGTTGTTACACCAGACCTGCCCGGCTACCGGGGCTTTTCTGGCTGCCTGCACGGGCTGATTGCGATCTTTGCCATTCATGGTTTTAGGCGCGAGCGGGTGCTGTCTGCCAGCATTATGGCCCTGCTGACCGGCAAACTGGTGATGGAGTCAACCGGGCTGGGCCTGACCGATACCGCCACCCTCATCGGAGGGGCCGTGGTTTGGCAGGCTCACGCCCTGGGCTTTGCTGGAGGGACAGTCTTCGCTGGGCTGAGCCTGCTTACGCTCCGAACACCCAGGCAATCATCAGCGGAATAAAACCGAGCGCAAACAGCGTGCTGAGCAGTGTGGTGCCGGCCGCCTGTCTTGGGGCCGCGTCCAGCAGGGTGGCAATCACCACCGTATTGGCCGCTATCGGGGTGATGGAAATCAGGAAAATGGCCTGGTGCACTGCCAGGTCGTAAATACCCAGCACGTGAGCATCCAGCCACCAGAACGCCAGGGCCAGCAACGGCCAGCTGACAAACTTGCCAAAGAAGGCCAGACCGGTGAACACCGGATTGCCAGCCAGACCCCGGAAACTCAGTATGCCCATGCCAATAATCATCATCCCCAGAATGCTGTAGGCGCCGCGCAGGTTATCAAACAGCGGCGTAAACACCGATGGGATCGACACCCCGGACAGATTCAACGCCACCGCCGCGGCAAATGCATACACCGACGGCAGCCTTGCCACCCGCACCAGCGCAGCACGGATGCTGTACTTGCCCCGCGCCGCCAGATAGAAACCAACCGAATTCTCGAACAGCGTGGTGCCAAGCATGCAGACAATGTACAGCGCCAGCCCCTGCTCACCAAACAGCAACAACGCCACAGGGATGCCGAAGTAGCCGGTGTTGCCCGTGCCCACCGACAACGGAATGATCGGCGCGCTGCCATCGGTCAGCACCTTGCGGGCAATGGCCAGATGCACCAGGGCAATGAAGGTACACAAGCCAAACACCAGCGCCGGCAGCAATATCACCTGCGGCGTCAGCGGCGCCGCCATCACACCCGAGAACACCACCGAGGGCGTTACGATGTAAAGCATGATTCCGGCGATATGTTTGCCACTGGCCTGCAGATAACGCCCGGCAATCCAGCCAAGAGCGACCGTTACATACAGAGGAATGAGCTTGATAAACAGAGCCAGAGCGGCCGCCATG
>NZ_JACUUB010000160.1 GCF_014859525.1 Marinobacter sp. | reverse complement strand
GGCAGCGGCCCTGAAAAAATAACGGAGGTGATCCGGATCATGCTGGTTCAGGTAAATGGTGAGAGCATGGAGCTTCCTGAAGGAGCGACCATCGCGGCCCTTATTGAGCGCCTCACACTGACCGGAAAACGGTTGGCAGTCGAGGTTAACGAAGACATTGTTCCCCGCAGCCAACACCCACAGTTCGCCCTGACTGACGGCGACCGGGTGGAAGTGGTACACGCCATCGGCGGCGGTTGAGATTGCGTTCCTGTTGATCACACGGCGAACGCCCCATTCTTTTCACTGAACTCAGGTAGGTTATGACAGACACACCGGACATCCAGCTCCCCGAAGACAAACCCCTGGAAATTGCAGGCCGGATCTACCAGTCCCGCCTGTTGGTGGGCACTGGCAAATATCACGACCTGATGGAAACCGGTCACGCCATCGAAGCCAGTGGCGCTGAAATCGTTACCGTTGCCGTGCGCCGGACCAATCTGGGCCAGAACCCGGACGAGCCGAACCTGCTGGATGTGATTTCTCCAAAAACCTACACCATTCTGCCCAACACCGCTGGCTGTTATACCGCCAAAGATGCGGTGCGCACCTGCAAACTGGCCCGCGAACTGCTGGATGGCCACGATCTGGTCAAACTGGAAGTGCTGGGTGAACACAAAACGCTGTACCCCAATATGCCGGAAACCCTGGCCGCCGCTGAAGAGCTGATCAAAGACGGTTTCAAGGTTATGGTGTATTGCTCCGATGACCCTCTGCTGGCCATGCGCCTGGAAGAAATGGGTTGTGTGGCGATCATGCCCCTGGGCGCTCCGATTGGCTCCGGTCTGGGCATCCAGAACCGTTACAACATCCGTTTGATTGTTGAAAACGCCAAGGTGCCGGTGTTGGTGGATGCCGGCGTGGGAACGGCGTCTGACGCCACCATCGCCATGGAACTGGGTTGCGACGGCGTCTTGATGAACACCGCCATTGCCCAGGCCAAAGACCCGATCAAAATGGCTAACGCCATGCGCCTGGCCATCGAAGCCGGCCGTGAAGCCTATCTTGCTGGACGTATGCCGAAGAAGCTGTACGCCAGTGCGTCGTCACCGATTGACGGCACTTTTTTCTAATAAACGATAAAACATGAGCCACGGACGGCACGGACTGACACGGGCTAAAAACGTAGTCGGATTGTCCGTGTTGTCCATGGCTAAAAAAACCAGAGCGCTGTAGTCCTGATATGACCAACCAGAAACCCGGCCGGCGGGAGAGTATCCTGCAGGCCCTTGTTGAATTGCTGCAAAATGATCCGGGCGCCCGCATTACCACGGCGGGCCTGGCCAAAACCGTGGGCGTGACCGAAGCCGCGCTGTACCGGCATTTTCCCAGTAAGCGGAAAATGTTCGAGGCGCTCATCGAGTTTGCTGAGGAGGCGGTGTTTACCCGTTGTCAGGTGATTATGCAGGAGCAGGCAGATGTGCGGGTGCGTTTGCAGCAGCTGGTGCATCTGGTGCTGGTGTTTGCGGAACGCAATCCGGGTCTTTGCTGCGTGCTGACCGGCGATGCCCTGATGGGTGAAGATGAGTCATTGCGCAAGCGCGCTTCCCAGTTCTTCGAGCGCTTGGAAACCCAGACTCGCCAAGCACTCAAGGAAGGCGAAATTCGCCAGGGTTTGCGCCCCAGAACCAGCGCGGCCCGCGGTGCGGATTTTGTGATGGTCTTCCTCGAAGGCCGCATCCAGCGTTTTGTCCGCTCGTCGTTTTCCCGGCTGCCGTCTGCGGACTTTGACGAAGCCTGGGCACTGGTTTCGGAATCGGTTTGGAACTGAGTTTGGGAGTTTATATACCCTAGCCTGTTGGTTTCGGGGGTGGCGTGGGTGGGGGTTGCCTTCACAGAAACGCTACGAGCACATCCATGTGCGCTTCGCTCCGGCCATCCATGGCCTTCGAGATTCTGTGAAGGCAACCCCCACCCACGCCGTTCAGGACTGCGGTGATATATCTGAAAAAACGACTTCGTCTTTGCGTGCAAATAATTTTGATCACTTGTTAAGCATCTCTCAGTATTCTCTGACTACAATTGTGCAATTCTGACTCGGCGTGGTTTCTAACATAGTCCAATAATAAAGAGATCTTGGCGAGTTGCTCTTTGCTAAAACACCCGAATTTCTGAGTCACTGTCAAAACACAACCATTTAACCCCTCCATTCCCTCTGGAGGCCAAACCACACTTACCTCTGCATAATCCCAATCCTCATGGTCAGAATGCGCAACATGACCATTCCTCATAGAGATCATCAAGTTGTGAGCCTCTTCGAGGCTTTTTTCGTAACCGCTGAAAACTTTTGAATTTTCTAAAGAGAGACCACGG
>NZ_JACUUB010000069.1 GCF_014859525.1 Marinobacter sp. | reverse complement strand
TTTGTTCCCAGAGAATCTCCTGGCTGCCATCACGACGGGCGAGAACCCGGGCAATCACGAACAGGAGGTCTGAAAGCCGGTTAAGGTAGTGACGAGATGAGGTATTGATGGAATCCTCATGCCCCAGAGCGACCACAACCCGCTCAGCGCGACGGCAGACTGCTCGCGCCATGTGGCACTGCGCTGCGGCCATACAGCCGCCCGGAAGAATGAAGTTTTTCAGGGCTGGAAGGTCTGCATTGTGCTCATCCAGGGTTTGCTCCAGCCAGCTGATGTGGTCGTCGCCGATGACTTTGCTTCCGGGAATGGCAAACTCACCGCCGAGATCAAACAAGTGGTGTTGTATCCGGCGGAATGTCTCAATCAGGCTGTCACCAGCCGGGAGGGTTTCGATTAGAACACCAATGTGACAGTTGAGTTCATCCGTCATGCCCATGGCTTCGACGCGCTGGGCATTTTTGGCGATACGGTTGCCGTCTGCCAGGCCGGTAGAGCCGTCGTCACCTGTTCGGGTGTAGATCTTGGATAGGCGGTTGCCCATGAATTGCACTCCCGTTGAAAATAGTCATTTGAGATGTTGTACACGTTCGGTGAGCATTTGGTTCACCTGGGTGTCTACTCCGTGCTGCTGGCCAAGGCGAACCAGATAACCGTTGATAAAGTCGATCTCGGTGTCGCGCCCTGCCAGCACGTCGGCGAGCATGGATGAAGTGTTGGCCGCAGTTTTGCGAGCGACGTTTTCAATTCTGGCACGCAAGGTGTCTGGCGTTTGTTCAGGCTGCCCTGCCGAGTTCAGCAGTTGACTGATCTCCTGGCAGAGCGGATCAATCCATTGCTGAAAAAAAGTGTGTTCCAGAAGTTGGCCATTTTGGCAGTTTAGAATGGCAGTGAACGCATTGATACCCGCGTTGATGACCAGCTTTTGCCATAGTCTGCTCAGGATGTCGGATTCGGTATGAACGTTCAGTCCACTTTGTACCAACCATCGCACCACCTCGGCCAGGTGGGCTTCACCGGATGCGTTCATGGCGCCGATCCAGGTTTCACCCTCGCCGGCATGAACGGTGAGATCGGCTTCTGGTCGATTGGCGCCCTCGGTAGTGGTCGCGGCAAGAATCGGGTGGTCTGGCCAGGCCTCGGTTGCGTGTTGCTGGCTACCCAGACCGTTCTGGAAGAGCACCACCGGTGTGTTTGTTGGAATGAGAGGCAGGTTGGCGTTCAGCGCGGTTAGTGTATCGCCGGCTTTGGTGGTCACCAGCAAAAGGCTTGGAGTCTGGCGGGATTGGAGCCATGGAACGGTAACCGGTCGTGTGACACCTCGAATAGGGCAAAACCGGAAGTGGACGGGCTCAGTGGCTTGGCCCGGGCGGGGCACGAACGCTACCTGCCCGGCGGGTAGCGTTGCGGCCCAGAGCCGGCCCAGGGAGCCGGCACCCAGAATCGCGATCATGCCTTACATGGCCTCGATTTCAGCCCGCTGTGCACTCAGGCGTTGCAGGCTGCCCTGGGCATCCTGCAGCTTGTCTTTCTCTTTTTCGACCACGTCGGCAGGCGCTTTAGCCGTGAACTTCTCATTGTTCAGTTTGCCTTCTACCCGATCGATTTCCTTCTGCAGGCGGTCTAGCTCTTTGTCGAGGCGCTTGAGCTCGGCGTCTTTGTCGATCAGGCCAGCCATGGGCACCAGCACTTCCATCTCGCCCACCAGTTGGGTGGCGCTCATGGGGGCCTTGTCGCCTTCAAACCATTCCAGTTTTTCCAGCTTGGCGAGCGACATCAGGAACTGACGGTTGGCATTCAGGCGGCGCTCATCGTCGCTGTTGCCGCCTTTGAGCAGCACAGGCACCTGCTTGCCTGGTGAGATATTCATCTCGCCCCGGATGTTACGCACGGCTACGATTACGCCTTTGAGCCATTCGATATCGTCGGCCACGGCGGCATCCTGCATGCTCTCATCCGGCTGCGGGAAGGGCTGGAGCATGATGCTGTCGCCGCTCTTGCCGGCCAGGGGCGCAACGCGCTGCCAGATTTCTTCGGTTATGTACGGCATCATCGGGTGCGCCAGGCGCAATACCGCTTCCAGTACCCGCACCAGTGTGCGTCGGGTGCCGCGCTTGGCTTCAGCGCTGGCGGCCTCGTCACTCAGGGCCGGCTTGGACAGCTCCAGGTACCAGTCGCAGTATTCGTTCCAGATGAACTCATACAGGGCGTAGGCGGCCAGATCGAAGCGGTACTGTTCCAGGTGGCGAATCACTTCCTGTTCGCAGTGCTGCAGCTCGCTGATGATCCAGCGGTCGGCCAGAGACAGCGTTACCGGCTCGTCGTTGACGCCACAATCTTCGCCTTCGGTGTTCATCAGCACATAGCGGGCCGCGTTCCACAGTTTGTTGCAGAAGTTGCGGTAGCCTTCCAGGCGCTTCATGTCCCAGTTGATGTCGCGGCCGGTGGTGGCCATGGCCGCCAGGGTAAAGCGCAGGGCGTCGGTACCGTGGGCAGCGATGCCTTCAGGGAATTCCTTCTGGGTACGCTTGCCGATTTTCTCGGCCAGTTTCGGCTGCATCAGGTTGCCGGTGCGTTTTTCCAGAAGATCGTCCAGGGCAATGCCGTCGATCATGTCCAGCGGATCAATGACGTTGCCCTTGGACTTGGACATCTTGTCGCCGTGCTCGTCGCGGATCAGGCCGGTCACATACACCGTTTTGAAGGGTACTTGCGGAGTGCCGTCTTCATTCTTCATGAAGTGCATGGTCATCATGATCATCCGGGCTACCCAGAAGAAGATGATGTCAAAACCGGTGACCAGCACATCGGTGGGGTGGAAGTTCTTCAGGCGTTCGGTGATTTCCGGCCAGCCGAGGGTGCCGAAAGTCCATAGTGCAGAGCTGAACCAGGTGTCCAGTACGTCGTCGTCCTGCCTGAGCTCCAGATCGGCGGCAAGATTGTGTTTCTGGCGCACTTCGTCTTCGTTGCGGCCAACGTAGATGTTGCCTTCGGCGTCGTACCAGGCCGGAATACGGTGACCCCACCAGAGCTGGCGAGAGATGCACCAGTCCTGGATGTCGCGCATCCAGGAGAAGTACATGTTCTCGTACTGTTTGGGCACAAACTGGATGCGGCCGTCTTCTACGGCTTCGATGGCTGGTTTGGCCAGGGTTTTGGCGTCGGCGAACCATTGATCGGTGAGCATGGGTTCGATGATCAGGCCAGAACGGTCACCCCGGGGCACGCTCAGCACGTGGTCTTCGACCTGCTGTACCAGGCCGGCGGCTTCCATGTCGGCCACAATCTGTTTGCGCCCGGCTTCGCGGGTCAAGCCTGCATAGGCGGCGGGCAGGGAAGCGTCGATCTCCGTGTTTTCGGTGCCGTCAGAGTTGAACACTTCGGCGGTGGCCCGGATGTTGGCGTCTTGTGTCAGCACGTTGATCATGGGCAGCTGGTTGCGTTTGCCCACGGCATAGTCGTTAAAATCGTGGGCCGGGGTGATCTTCACGCAGCCGGAGCCTTTTTCCGGATCGGCGTGGTGGTCGGCCACGATCGGGATTCGGCGGTTAGCCAGTGGCAGTAGCACGTGTTTACCAATCAGGTGCTGATAGCGTTCGTCTTCCGGGTGGACAGCGACGGCGGTGTCGCCAAGCAGGGTTTCCGGGCGAGTAGTGGCCACCACGACATAGTCTTTGCCGTCTTTGGTTTTGGCGCCGTCAGCAAGCGGGTAACGCAGGTGCCAGAAATACCCTTTCTCTTCTTTATTTTCCACTTCCAGGTCAGAAATGGCGGTGTGCAGTTTTGGGTCCCAGTTCACCAGTCGCTTGCCACGGTACACCAGGCCGTCTTCGTACAGGCGGATAAACACTTCCTGTACGGCTTTGTAGAAGCCTTCGTCCATGGTGAAGCGTTCGTTGTCCCAGTCTACGGAGTTTCCCAGGCGGCGCATCTGGCGGGTGATGGTGCCGCCGGAGTGGTCTTTCCAATCCCAGATGCGTTTGATGAATTCTTCCCGGCCCAGATCGTGGCGGGTTTTGTCTTCTTCGGCGGCCAGTTTGCGTTCGACGACCATCTGAGTAGCGATGCCGGCATGATCGGTGCCGACGGTCCACAGGGTGTTACGGCCCTGCATGCGCTTGTAGCGAGTGAGGGTGTCCATGATGGTGTGCTGGAACGCATGGCCCATGTGCAGGCTGCCGGTGACGTTGGGCGGCGGGATGGCGATGCTGTAGGCGTCGCCTTCGCCGCTGGGGCGGAAATAGCCTTTGGATTCCCAGTTTTCGTACCACTGGCGCTCGATGTTTTCTGGCTGGTAGGTTTTTTCCATGGGATTTTGCAGTGACCGTTTTGGTTGATTCACAAAGGGATTTTCTGGATGCGCCGATTATACATGGTCGCTGTTGATGCGGCGAACCTTCGACGCTCGACGGTGCTTCGGTTTCGGTTTCGGTAGCCTGCGAGGTTGGTGCTTTGTGGGGTTGAGGGTCGGCTTTCCAAAAAACGCTCCTGACGGCACGTCCATGTGGCGCTTCGCTCCGGCCATCCATGGCCTACGAGATTTTTGGAAAGCCTACCCTCAACCCCACAGATCTGGTTTTGTGTTGCCCGCCGGTGAGTTTTTTGTCCGTGTAAGTCGGTGAGTGTCCGTGGCTAATAAAAAATTAACGCTTTCGCATGTCGTGTACACGCGCTTCAATCCCCATCGCCCTCAGTTGCTTGTAGTGCCCCCGAGCCTGGTTCAACACGGCGGGATCGTTGTGAGCGACCAGCGCCAGTCGGCCATACTGGTCGGCGTCGTCGGGCAGCGTTGAGGACAGGACGATAACGGTATCCCAGTCTACAGCGGCCGGCGGGTAGAGGAGGATGCCGACGGGGTCGTGGCAGGGGGTGGTTGGGTCTTGGGCGATGCTGTGGGGGATGAAGGCATCGGGGGTGAAGTTCCACAACAGGTCGTCGAGTTCTTTGGCGTGATCTTCGGTGTCGCAGACGATGCACACGCGGTCGCCCTGCTGCCAGGCTTTGTCCACGAGTTTGGCGGCGTGGAGGTTGCGGGCGGCTGGGGTGTTTTGGGTGAGGATATGGAACCAATAGCGCTGGTTCTGGTCTTCCCGCCCTGAGGGGGCGGCAGCTGGGCTGCCGGCCTCCGGGGTAGGGACTGGTTGGTTATCCTGCATGGGACATCAGGTAGTCGACCAGCAGCGGGACTGGTCGGCCGGTAGAGCCCTTGGCTTTGCCGGAGTTCCAGGCGGTGCCGGCGATGTCCAGGTGGGCCCAGCGGTAGTCTTTCGCGAACCGGCTCAGGAAGCAGGCGGCAGTGACTGAGCCTGCGGGCCGCCCGCCGATGTTTTGCATGTCGGCAAAGTTGCTGTCCAGCTGGCTCTGGTAATCATCCCAAAGAGGCAAGGGCCATACGCGATCACCGGAGCGTTCACCGGCCTGACGGATGTCGTTGGCCAGAGCGTCATCGTTACTGAACAGGGCGCTGGCGTGATGGCCCAGAGCGATAATGCAGGCGCCGGTGAGGGTTGCCAGATCGATGACCGTTTCGGGGTCGAACTTTTTCACATAGGTGAGGGCGTCACACAGCACCAGTCGTCCTTCGGCATCGGTGTTAAGGATTTCGACGGTCTGGCCACTCAGGGTTTTGATGATGTCGCCTGGGCGTGTGGCGCCACCATCCGGCATGTTTTCGGCTGCGGCGATCACTGCCACTACGTTGATTTTAGGCTTTGTTTCGGCCAGGACTTTCATGGTCCCGAATACGCTGGCAGAGCCGCCCATGTCGTATTTCATTTCGTCCATGCCTTCGCCGGGCTTGAGGCTGATGCCGCCCGTGTCGAAGGTGATGCCTTTGCCGACCAGGACATAGGGCTTGTCTTTGGTTTTGCCGCCACGGTATTCCATCACGATCAGGCGCGGAGGCTGCTTGGAGCCCTTGCCGACCGCCAAGATGGTATTCATGCCGAGTTTTTCCATCTGCTTTTCATCAAGCACTTCGGTTTTGATGCAGTCGTATTCTTTGGCTATGGCCTGGGCGTGTTCTGCCAGCCAGATTGGGTGGCAGACGTTTGGCGGCGTGTTGCCAAGATCTCTGGTGAAATTCATGCCGCGGCCAGTGGCCAGGCCGAGGTTTAGGGCATCCTTCAGAGCCTTTCCGGAGCCGGAGGCCTGTACGACTACTTTCTTGAGCTTGCGGGCAGTGGGTTTTTCGCTCTTGAAGTCTGTGAAGGTGTAGAGCTGTTCTTCCAAAGTGCGACCGATCAGGTTCAGGCGAGCTTCTTCCGAGCTGATCGCGTCTTCGCCCTGCAAGTGGGTGTCTGCCAGACTAACCAGTACGCTTTTGGAGGGGCCGTCTTTCAGGGTGTTCATCATGGCAGCCAGGGCTTTACGGAAATTTGCGGGTGTGCGGTCAGCGTCTTTGCCGACGCCGACCACCACCAAACGCTGCCACGGCTGGTCCACCAGAGGGATGGTGTTAACCAAAGCATTCTTACCGTTCAGGTCTCCGGCTTTCTCGAGCTGCTTGATCAGTCCTCCCAGTGCTTCGTCCGTTGCTTTGGTGGTTTCAGGCCACTCGCCTTTTTCTGGCAGGCCGATGACAAGACAGTCGGCTTTGGTGGCGGTGATGGCTTTGCTACTGAGGCTGAAATTCATGGCAACTCCGGTTGTCAGATTGGGCTTTGTTGATTTCGATAGGCATTGATTGGCCAATACCGTTAAGGATTGGGGCAAAGCCCCGATTAATCAAGCAATAGGTTCATATCGTTACGATGGTTTTATCGTATCAGGCTTGTGCTGTCATTCAGCGTCAAGGTTACATAGAATACGCGCAGCTAATGTTGTTCACTATCTCCTGTTACGGCACTGCCTGAGAGACTGATTTGAGTATTGTTTTCCGTTACCTCATTCGCCAGATCATGGTCAGCATGATTGCTGTTTCCGGCATTCTTCTGCTGGTTTTTATGAGTGGGCGCTTTATTAAATATCTGGGGAGCGCGGCTGAAGGTGAGATTGCGGCTGGCGTGCTGTTCTCCATCATGGCGTACCGGTTTCCGGGGTTTTTGGAATTGATTCTTCCTCTGGGGCTGTTTATCGGCATCCTGCTGGCCTATGGCCGCATGTATCTCGAGAGTGAAATGACCGTGTTACTCGCCTGCGGTCTAAGCGAAAAGCAGCTGCTGGCAAAGACCCTGGTGGGCTCTTTGCCCGTCATGTTGGTGGTCGCCAGCATGAGCCTGTTTGTGTCGCCTTGGGGGATGAAGCAGGTTGAGGAGATTTTCAATGAGGCGCGCAAGGCAACCGAATTTGAAATGCTGGCGCCAGGCCGGTTTCAGGATTTCACTTCCGGCAGCCGGGTAACGTATACGGAGGCGTTGAGCGAAGATAAACGCCAGTTGCAGGGCGTGTTTATTGCTGAATACGATCGTAACGGGCAGGGGGTAACCCTGATTACGGCAGAATCCGGGTCCCAATTGATTGACCCCGAAACTGGCAGTCGCTTTCTGATACTAGAGCAAGGTGGCCGCTATCAGGGGCTTCCGGGCAATCTCGATTATAACGTTACCCGGTTTGAAGCCTACGGCCTCAAAATACAGAGCGGTGAGGCTGGCAGTCGAGAACTCGACGAGGGCGTAAGCACGCTATCGCTCTGGAACTCCAACGACCCGGAGGAGCGGGCCTTGCTGCACTGGCGTATTTCACTGCCATTGATAGTACCAATCGTGACGTTGCTTGCGGTTCGCCTGAGCCGGGTCAATCCGCGCCAAGGGCGCTTCTTTCATTTGTTACCCGCTATGCTGGTTTACATCACCTATTTGGGATTGCTGATCGTGGCGCGCGATGCACTTGCAGACGGCAAGGTACCCGAGTGGTTGGGCATGCTCTGGGTGCATGCCATTTTCCTGAGCCTTGGGCTCTGGCTGCAATTTGGCTCTGCCTGGCTTTATCGCCGCCGTCTCGAGAAGGAGGCGCGCGCCCATGCGTAAAATTGACGGTTATGTGATGCGCACGGTCGGCGGCGCGATGTTCCTGGTTATGGTTGTGGTGTTGTCGCTGGATCTTATCTTTGCCTTTATTGCCGAGCTGGACGACACCCGCAACGATTACCAGACCCTGCAGGCGCTCTGGTATGTGTTTCTGACCCTGCCACGGCGAATTTACGATTACCTTCCTCTGGGCGCTTTTATGGGTTGCCTGGTGGGGCTGGGTGCCCTGGCAAGCTCTTCGGAATTGACTGTTATCCGGGCGGCAGGTGTTTCCATTAAACGCATTGTTTGGTCGGCGATGAAGCCGGCGTTGGTGGTGGTGGTGCTAGGGGTTGTTATTGGTGAGTACGTTGCACCGACCACCGAACGCATTGCTCAAAGCGAAAAGGCCGTAGCGCTCGGGGCCAGCCAGAATGTTGCTTCCGCCCATGGTGTCTGGCACCGGGAGGGTAATACGTTCATGCACCTGAATGCGGTTCAGCCTAACGGGGTACTGCACGGTGTGTCGTTGTTTCGTTTTGGTGATGATCGCAATCTGGAAGTGTCGAGCTTTGCCGAGCGTGCAATTTTTCAAGGCGATCACTGGCTGCTTGAGAAGGTGGTGTCGACCCGTATTGAAGAAGAGCGCACCTTGCGAAACGAGCACTCGGCGTTGCGTTGGGAAACCGGGTTGTCGCCAGAGGTACTCAGTGTCCTGATCGTTAAGCCAGAGAATCTTTCGATGACGGGCCTGTATACCTACGCGACCTATCTGGGTGAGCAAGGCCTGACGGCCGCTCGGTATTGGCTGGCATTTTGGAAGAAAGCCCTGATGCCGCTGGGTACCGCCGTGATGGTCTTGGTTGCCATCTCATTTATCTTTGGCCCGCTGCGCTCGGTCACCATGGGTTTCCGGGTGTTTACCGGTTTGCTGGTCGGGTTGTTGTTCAAGTATATGCAGGATTTGCTTGGGCCAATGAGCATGGTTTACGGGTTTAACCCGCTGCTTGCGGTGCTGGCACCTATTGTTGTCAATGCCGTTGTAGGTGCCGTGCTGATGCGGCGAGCCGGCTGACGTGCCGGCTCGCCGCCATTAACTGCTCGCAGGCTTGTTTTTTTCAGGTTTTGGTACGTCTACCACCACACTGTTCGACAGCCGATCGGTCAGCGACAGGCCGTTAATCGGGTAGAACAGAGCGATGATGGCCGGCATCGTCAGTATCAGAGTCAGCGAGCCAAGAGCGTAGGCTGCCAGGATGGTCAGGAATACCACCACCGCAGCTGTGCCGTATCTGAACAGGGCCTGAGTCCAGCTGACGGACGAGCCATCCAGATTCTCGATGCGTATCCGCCACACCTGCATGCCAAGAGTCTGGCCGATACGCGTCCAGAAGTAGGCGAAAAACAGGTAAAGAATCAGAAACAGGGTGAAGGTCAGCCCCGGATCGCCGGAAAGCTCGCCGGCTTCGGCCATCTGTTCATACTGGTCCCAGCCGGTGATGTAACCGGCGACCACAGTGTAGGCCCAGGTGGCTACCAAAAGTACCGCAATACTGATTAAACCGTCGTAGATAATGGCCAGCGCGCGTTTGAGTGCGGTGGCTGGCGGCAACAATTCCTCGGCGTTATGAAAGCGTCGGGGCATGGGGTCTCCTGTGAGGTTTCACGTTTTTCCTGTTCTCGGCGTGTGCTAGAGTAGCGGATTTGCACACGCATGTAAGTATTCGTATTTCAATCGCGGACCCTTCGACTAAACGACGGGTTTCTGGAAAGGTATCAAAGGGCTATGAAAACCGCTGAGTTGCGACAGGCATTTCTCGATTATTTCAAACAGCAAGGTCACACCATTGTTCCGAGTAGTTCGCTGGTGCCCGCGGACGACCCCACATTGTTGTTTACGAATGCGGGAATGAACCAGTTCAAAGACCTGTTCCTTGGCAGGGAAGAGCGCGACTACACCCGGGCGACGTCAACCCAGAAGTGTGTTCGGGCTGGTGGCAAACATAACGACCTGGAAAATGTCGGTTACACCGCGCGTCATCACACCTTCTTCGAAATGCTGGGTAACTTCAGCTTTGGTGATTACTTCAAGCGTGAGGCGATCAACTTTGCCTGGACCTTTCTGGCCGGTGAACAGTGGTTGAATTTACCTACCGAGAAATTGTGGGTCACCGTTTACGCTGAAGACGACGAAGCCTTCGATATCTGGAACAGGGAAATCGGCGTTCCCGCTGATCGCATCATTCGTATTGGCGACAATAAAGGTGACCGCTACGCCTCGGATAACTTCTGGCAGATGGGTGATACCGGCCCTTGTGGTCCTTGCACGGAAATCTTCTTCGATCATGGCCCGGACGTGGCCGGTGGTCCTCCCGGAAGCCCGGAAGAAGATGGTGATCGCTACATCGAAATCTGGAACGTGGTGTTCATGCAATACAACCGCACTGCCGACGGCGAGATGCTGAACCTGCCGAAGCCTTCTGTTGATACCGGCATGGGCCTTGAGCGTATTGCTGCGGTTTTGCAGGGCGTTCACAGCAACTACGAGATCGACCTGTTCCAGGACCTGTTGAAAGCGGCCTCTGACATTCTGGGTGGCGCAGCGACGACCGAAGCCTCGCTGCGTGTGGTGGCAGACCATATTCGCTCCTGCGCTTTCCTGATTGCTGATGGCGTGATGCCGTCTAATGAGGGCCGTGGTTTTGTTCTGCGCCGGATCATTCGACGGGCTGCCCGCCACGGTAACAAGCTGGGCGCCACCGGGCCGTTTTTCCACAAGCTGACCGGCGCTCTGGTCGAACTGATGGGCGACGCTTTCCCGCAACTGGTCAGCAGCCGCAAACAGATCGAAAAAGTGTTGTTGCAAGAAGAAGAACAGTTTGTGAAAACTCTGGATAAGGGGCTGCGCCTGCTGGAGCAAGACATTGCCGAGCTGGAAGGCTCAGAAATTCCCGGTGAAACTGTCTTTGCGCTGTATGACACCTACGGTTTTCCGGTAGATCTGACCAACGACATTGCCCGTGAGCGTGGCCTGACATTGGACTACGAGGGCTATGAGAAGGCGATGGAAGCCCAGCGTGAGCGTGCCCGCGCGGCCAGCAAATTTGGTATTGATTACAACGCTGCCGGTATCACCATTGACGGCAAAACCGAGTTCACCGGTTACGATCACATTGATGGTCATGAGCGTATCCGTGCGGTTCTGGTCAACGGCGAAGAGCGTAATGCCGAGGCGGGCGACGAGTGCGTGGTGGTGCTGGAACGCACGCCGTTTTATGCCGAATCCGGCGGTCAGGTTGGTGATACCGGCTTGCTGACCTGGAGCGGTGGCCGCTTCAAGGTTACGGATACCCGTAAAGAAGGGGATAACCACCTGCACGTGGGTACCCTGGTGGAAGGAGAGTTGTTCTCGGGTCTGGAGGTCGATGCCCGTATCGATCACGCCCGCCGTGAACGCACCAAGCGCAACCACTCGGCGACGCACCTGCTGCACGCTGCCTTACGCAACGTTTTGGGTGAGCATGTAACCCAGAAGGGCTCATTGGTTGATCCGGACAAGTTGCGTTTCGATTTTTCTCATTTTGAGGCTGTGACGACAGGGCAGCTCAAAGAAATTGAGCGTCAGGTGAATGAACAGATTCTTGAGAACACACCGGTCCAGATCGACGTTACCGATATGGAGACCGCCAAAGAGAAAGGCGCGATGGCTCTGTTTGGCGAAAAGTACGGTGATGTGGTGCGGGTGCTAAGCATGGGCGTTGAGCGCTATTCGGTAGAGCTGTGTGGCGGCACACATGTGTCGCGCACCGGCGACATTGGCATGATGCGCATCACTTCCGAAAGTGGTATTTCATCCGGCGTTCGTCGTATTGAGGCGGTGACCGGTTTTGGCGCCCTCGAGTGGGTAGATGAAACCGAACGCACGCTGCGTGATACCGCCAAACTGGTCAGAGCCACCCGTGAGACGGTAGTTGATAAGGTACAACAGGCGCTGGATCGTAATCGTCAGCTGGAAAAAGAAATGGACGCCTTGAAGGCCAGGTTGGCGAGTTCTGCCGGCAGTGACCTTGCTGGTTCTGCCGTTGATGTGGCAGGCCTGAAGGTGGTGGCTGCAGCGCTTGAGGGGGTGGATCGAAAGGCCTTGATGGAAACCGCAGACCAGCTCAAGAACAAACTGGGTGAAGGTGTGGTTGTTCTGGCCACCGTAGACGAGGGCAAGGTGACCCTGGTTGCCGGTGTCACCAAGTCAGCCACCGGCAAAGTGAAAGCCGGTGATTTGATGAAACACCTGTGTGCCCAGGTTGACGGTAAGGGCGGCGGCCGACCGGACATGGCCCAGGGAGGCGGCAATGATCCCTCGAAGCTGGCAGACGCTTTAGCGGACGTGCCGGCCTGGGTTGAGCAAAATATCAGTTAATCAACTGTTTTCGAGGGTGGGCAAGGGTTTATAATCCCGCCCGCTTTATTTGATGAGCGGGGCCAAACGGCTCCGCTTTGAATCCCCGGCTCGGAGTTTGGCAAAACATGGCTCTGTTGGTTCAGAAGTTTGGTGGTACTTCCGTCGGCACAACCGAACGGATTGAAGCGGTGGCTGACAAAGTGTGTCAGTTCCGCAAAGACGGGCACGATATTGTGGTGGTCGTTTCGGCGATGAGTGGCGAAACCAACCGCCTGATTGGCCTGGCCAGCGATATTATGGAAGAGCCCACGCCGCGGGAAATGGACGTGCTGGTTTCTACCGGCGAGCAGGTCACCATTGCCCTGTTATCCATGGCCCTGCAAAAACGCGGTTGTGACGCCCGCTCCTACACGGGAGCCCAAGTCAGGATTCTGACCGACAGCAGTCATACCAAAGCGCGCATCAGGCAGATCGATGAGCAGCGGATGCGGCAAGATCTGGATGCTGGCCGTGTGGTGGTGGTTGCCGGTTTTCAGGGCATTGATGAGATCGGTAATATCACCACGCTTGGGCGTGGCGGTTCTGACACCACCGCTGTGGCTTTAGCTGCGGCGCTGAAGGCGGATGAGTGCCAGATCTACACCGATGTGGACGGCGTTTACACCACGGACCCGCGGGTGGTGGATAGTGCGCGCAGGCTTGATCGCATCACCTTTGAAGAAATGCTCGAAATGGCCAGTCTGGGTTCGAAAGTTCTTCAGATCCGTGCCGTTGAATTTGCAGGTAAATACAACGTTCCGTTAAGGGTGCTTTCCAGCTTTCAGGAAGGCGAAGGTACCCTGATCACTTTTGAGGATGAGACCGCCATGGAACAACCGGTTGTTTCCGGCATTGCGTTTAATCGTGACGAAGCCAAACTGACCATTTCCGGTGTGCCTGATACCCCGGGAAGCGCTTTGCAGATTCTTAAGCCGATCAGCGATGCTAACATTGAAGTCGACATGATTGTGCAGAACGTTGGCGAGGACAATAAAACAGCCTTCACCTTTACCGTTCATCGCAATGACTTCAAGCGTGCTCAGGATGTATTGCGTGGCATCACCAGTGAGCTTGATGCGGGTGAAGTAGGCGGTGACAGCAAGATCGCCAAAGTCAGCATTGTTGGTGTGGGTATGCGTTCGCACGCTGGCGTTGCAACTAAAATGTTTGAGGCGCTGTCAAAAGAAGGTATTAATATTCAGATGATCTCCACATCCGAAATCAAGATTTCGGTGGTGATCGATGAAAAGTATCTCGAGCTGGCCGTTCGGGCGCTGCACAGTGCGTTTGAGCTGGACAAGCCAGGGGTGGACGAAGGCGCCTAAGAGCATGGAGCTCGGAAGCCCATCTTCCTGGGGTCATTGGTTATAGCTATCACGGCGCGGCCAGACATAAGTATTATTGCGTCTTCAGTGTGGTTAGTGATCCCTTTATAAAAGCAAGAAGTAAACACTACTGTTGTCGGAACAGGTAGTTCAGAAAAGGGAGTAAGGGATATGTTGATCTTGACTCGCCGTGTTGGCGAAACTCTGATGATCGGTGACGAAGTAACGGTCACCGTTCTGGGAGTAAAGGGGAACCAGGTTCGCATTGGTGTTAACGCACCGAAAGATGTGGCCGTTCACCGTGAAGAAATTTATCAGCGAATTCAGTCCGAAAAAGGCTCGGAAGAGCCAGAGCCGGGCAACAGCTGATCAATTGAAAAGCCGCTCATGGGAAACCCGGGCGGCTTTTTTCGTTATGGGCTGATTCGGTCAGAAAAATCTCGTGTCAAGCCTATGAAAACAGAAAAATTATGGTAGTATACGCCCCGTTCTCAAGGAGAGGTGGGTGAGTGGCTGAAACCAGTTCCCTGCTAAGGAACCGTACGAGCAATCGTACCGAGGGTTCGAATCCCTCCCTCTCCGCCATTTTCTGTTTTGGAAAATAGAGAGCAGGTTGAAGTAGCATTCAACCATTGCGAATGAATGTGCGGCTGTAGCTCAGCTGGATAGAGTACCTGGCTACGAACCAGGCGGTCGGAGGT
>NZ_JACUUB010000159.1 GCF_014859525.1 Marinobacter sp. | reverse complement strand
AGACTCATTTACCGCCAGGTAATCCATCACCGAAAAGCCGTCGTCCGAGCTGTAAGGGAAGAACGGCAGAATATGCACGGCGCTGATGACGTCCCGCAGGCAGTCGTCCAGAAAGCGCTTGAGCGTCACCAGCGGCTTGTCATCCGGCTGCTGAACGGTATCGGCGTAGGTGATCAACACAATGTCCGATTGGTCCCAATGGTTCTGGTGCGCCGGGGGCGCCTCGGCATCCCGCGCCAGTGCCATCGCATCCATCAACTGCTCTGCCACAAAGGCGCAGTCCACCGGCGGGTAAACCACTTCCAGCATCGCCACCAGTTTGCTGTCCAGAGTCTGGCTCACGGCCGGAACTCCTGGTTATCCAGCTCCACCGCCTCCAGCAACTGCTCCCGGATATCCGGAATGGCGCTGGTCACACGGTTCCAGCTGGGAATGAACGGCGTGTCCATGGGGTTGTCGAGGAAATGCGCGCCGGCGCTCATCACATTCTGAGCGAACAGCTCCACCGCTTTTTCCTCCTTATGACGGTCGAAATTCAGCCCATTGATGATCGCATCGTTCTGATAGGTCTCCACAAAATCCAGCGCAATGCGGAAGTAACTCGCCTTGATGGTGCGGAACTTCTCATTGGAGAAAATCTCACCGTTGGTGGCCAGCTTGCGAAACAGCGCCTTGGAGATGTCCACACTCATCTTGGACAGGCCTCGGCTGGCGTCTTCCGGTGACAGGTCCTGATGCTTGTGGTCATAGACATCCGCCACATCCACCTGGCACAAGCGGTTGGTGGCGTAGTTGCGCTTCATTTCAGACAAGACGCCAATTTCCAGGCCCCAATCGCTGGGAATGCGCAGATCGTTGATCACATCGGTACGGAAAGAGAACTCACCCGCCAGCGGGTAGCGATAGCTGTCCAGGTAATCCAGAAAATCGTTCGGGCCACAGACTTTTTTAAGTGCGCGAATCAGCGGCGTGACGAGCAGGCGGCTGACTCGGCCATTCATGCTGCCGTCCGCCACCCGGGCGTAGTAGCCTTTGCAGAACATGTAGTTGAAACCGGGGTTGGCCACCGGGTAGATCAGGCGCGCAAGCAAGTCCCTGGAATAAGTCAGGATGTCGCAATCGTGCAAGGCCACGGATTTGCTCACACCCGAGGCCAGCACGTAACCGAAGCAGTACCAGACATTGCGGCCCTTACCCATCTCGGTCGGAGCCAGACCCTGCTCCCGCAATTTCATATCCAGTGCCCGCAACCGGGGGCCATCGTTCCAGAGCACCTTGAACGGCTGCGGCAGCTCGGAAAAATACTCCAGGGCATGGCGATATTGTGCTTCATCGGCACGGTCCAGGCCGATCACGATTTCATCCAGGTAGGGCACCTTGGTCAGCTCCTGAACGATGTTTTTAAGCGCAGGCCCTTCCAGCTCCGAGTACAGCGACGGCAATACCAAAGACATAGGCCGGGCTTTACGAAAGCTCATCAGGTCCGCTTCGATGTCTTCCACGGGGCGGCGCACAAGGTTGTGCAGGGTGGTGATAATGCCATTCTGGTAAAAGTCGCCCATGGCGGCTCCTCCTTTACTGGTAGCCGTACTCAAAGAGAAGGTTGAGCACGCATTCATTCCAACCCTCGGGGCCGGGCTTGATGGAGCGCATGGCGTGCCGGGACGACGGCAACTGAACCTGATCACTGTTCACCCCGCGAATCACCACCGGTACGTCGGCGGATTCTAGCAGGCGCTGATCGTTGGGACTGTCACCCAAAGCAATCGTCACAATGGGCTCATCGCCATAGTGCTCCTGATAACGCCTCAGCAAGAACCGGGCCCCCTCTGCCTTGTCGAAGGCGCCCATGGCATGCCAAAAGCGCCCGCCCTGCACCAACCGCAAGCCCTCAAGCTCAAGTGCAGCGCGAAATTGCGCCAGTTCTGCCTCGGTGCCGTCCCACTTCAACGGCACCGTCGCCAGGCGCTGTTTGGCGCGGGCCGCCTCTGCTACCGTCAACCGGGTAAGCGCGGCCACCTCTGCCGCAGACAGGTCATCAAAGCTCCGAAACTGTGCACCAGACTCGCGCTGCACCAAAAGAGTGCGAACAACCTCGTCATAAGATGTACCAACATGGACCACCTCCTCCTCGGCATTGCCTAAACAACCGGAAGGAATCACCACCGCCGCGCCGTTCTCCGCAATAAACGGCGCCCGCAAGCCCATCATGTTTTGCAGCTCACGGATCTCAGCCGCGGTTTTACTCGAGTTAAGAAGCAACGGAATACCGTTAGCCCCTAGCCGCGCCATCGCCGGCTTCGCCGCCCGCCAGCTGTAACTGTGATGATCCAGCAACGTGCCATCCAGATCCGTAAAAACAATCAAGTGTGGTTGCATTTCCCCATCCCGCTCTGCAATCT
>NZ_JACUUB010000158.1 GCF_014859525.1 Marinobacter sp. | reverse complement strand
TGTTCGGCGACAATTATCCTGTCCGGTCGGCGTCAATTAACTTGGCCGGTTGAGTGCCCCTCCATGTAAGCTCCTTTTTGAACCTAAAGGGAGGCTGACTTGCCTGGGAAACACATCACTCAAAGACAGGAGATGCTTTATATGCAATCTCGACAAACTGACCTAAATCAAGAAACATGCGCAGCCAAAGCAGGGATAAGCGTTCGTTCGGCTCGGCGCCTTGAGCAAAACGGCGTGGCAACAAAAACGCAGCGGCATTGGAAGACGCGCACCGATCCGTTTGCTGCGGTCTGGGAGCCGGAACTGGTTCCATTACTGGAAAAAGAACCCAAACTGACCGGTCTAACCTTATGGGAATATCTGGATGAACATCATCCGGGCGACTATCCCTACGAACTGTTGCGGACTCTGCAACGCCGGGTCAAGCATTGGCGGGCGACGCAGGGGCCTGACAACCCGGTGATGTTTCGCCAGACCGTGCCACCGGGGCGGCAGGGACTCTCAGATTTTACTCACCCAAGGGCCGCCGTAACCATCGCAGGACAGCCACTTCGCCATCTCATCTATCAGTATCGACTGGCCTACAGTGGCTGGCGTTGTGCCCATGTTGTGCGCGGCGGAGAAAGCTATTCCGCACTGGCCGAGGGGTTACAGAATGCGCTGCAAAAGTGTGGTGGAACTCCGACCGAGCATCGCACCGACAGTCTGAGCGCCGCCTATGTCAACCAGAGCCAGAAGAAACAACTCACGCAGGCTTATGAGGGGCTGTGCCAGCATTATGGTATGACCGGCACAACCAACAATCCCGGCCTCGGCCATGAAAATGGTGCGGTTGAAACCGCCCATGGAACGTTGAAACACCGCCTGGATCAGGCCATCATGCTGCGAGGCAGTGCTGATTTTGCCACCGTTGCGGAGTATCAGGCTCTGATTAATCGCTGCATCGGGCGCCTCAATCGTTACTGCGTAACGCGCTTTGCTGAGGAGAAAAAATATTTGCAGCTGCTACCGAAATATCGCTTTATGGATTACTCGGAAATCTCTGCCAAGGTCACCACCAGCAGCACGATTGATGTCAAACATGGCCTCTATAGCGTGCCGTCGCGACTGATTGGTGAAACGTTACGCATTCACCTCTATCACGACAAGCTGATCGGTTTTGTCGGACAAACCCAGGTCATTGAATTGGCCCGCGTCTATCCCGACAACGCCAATAAAAGAGCCCGGTGTATTGATTATCGCCATGTCATTCACGCGCTGGCCACCAAGCCCCAGGCCTTTCGCTTTTCCAACTTCCGCGACGAATTATTTCCCGACGACAACTACCGACAGTTGTGGAAAATTGTTGATCAAAAGCTTCCGGCCAAAGACGCCTGCAAGTGGATGGTCGCCGTGTTGCGCATCGCCGCAGACCACCAGTGCGAGCGCGAATTAGGGCGAAGTCTATACCGGCAAGCTCAGGCCGATCAGTTGCCAACTCTGAAAATTCTGCAAGCACGCTATCTGCAAAAGAAAGATCGGCCAGAGCTGCACACAAAGCAGCATGATATTGCGGACTATGATGACTTGCTGACCGGCGGTTGGGTGAACCCTCACCCCCAAGGAGGTGCACCATGCCTCTCAAACTGATGTTAAAAGAGCTACGCCTCGCAACCTTCAGTCAGAACCTGGAGAGCTATCAGAAGCAGGCCATTGAGAAGACCTGGAGCTATGCAGAATTCCTCAGCAAGCTCTGCGAACAGGAACTGGCCCGGCGCTTTCAGACAAGAACCAACAAATGGACGAGGGAAGCCCGCCTGCCTGCAGGCAAAAGCTTCGCGACGCTCAATTTTGCGGATTTACCCAAAGCCGTCCAGCAACCCCTCCACCAGCTCAAAGACGACCACCAGTGGGCGTTACAAGCAGGTAACGTGCTGCTCATCGGCCCTTCCGGTGTCGGCAAATCCCACATTGCCGCAGCCCTGGGGCATCAACTGATTGAACGCGGTGTGCGCGTCAAGTGGTTCTCCGCCGGTGAACTCGTTCAGCAACTGCAAACAGCCAAAAAAGAGTTGGATCTGATGACTTATATGACGCGCCTGGACAAGTATCCGGTGCTGATTATTGACGATATAGGCTACATCAAAAAAAGCGATGGGGAGACTCAGGTTCTTTTTGAATTTATCGCCCACCGCTACGAAAGCGGCAGCCTGATCATTACCTCAAACCAGCCATTCAGCCAATGGGATCAAATCTTTCCCGATGCGTTGATGACCGTGGCTGCGATCGACCGGATTATTCATCATGCCAGCATTATTGAAATAGAAGGAGGGAGCTATCGAAAAAAACAACACCTGAGAAAATAACGAAACTCAACCGGCCATCTTAATTGTCGTCAAACCGGACAAGATAGTTGACGCGAGACA
>NZ_JACUUB010000068.1 GCF_014859525.1 Marinobacter sp. | reverse complement strand
ACAGGCTCTGCGAACTATTCGGCGGTATTCGAGGAATACCCAAGGCAACCTGACAGAACACTCCGCATCTTCTCTGCACCCAGCTCATTCATCAATGCAATATTCCGGTCGGGAATGCCATCCACATCCGGATAACTGTCGATAGCGGCTTCAAGACTCGCTTCACGCAGCAAATGCAGCATGGGGAACGGCGAACGATTGGTGTAATTCTCCGCCGCCCCCGGCTCGGTCTCGGCAAACTGGTAGTCAGGATGAAAACTCGCCACCTGGTAAATCCCTTCCAGCTCCAGATACGCCACCAGGCCTTCGGCGGTGTCCAGGAACTCGTTGTAGGCATCAAAGGCCTGCAACACATGCGGATGAATCAACAGGGTGGTCTCGATATCCGGCTCGTCCTCAAGCCGCTGAAACTCGGCATGCAGGGCTTTCAGAAGATCGTCTTCGTTCGCGGCATCCGTCACCACAAAGCGAACCCGGTCCCTGACCAGTTCCCGCTTGGCAAACGGGCACAGGTTGTAGCCAACCACAACGTCTTCAACCCATTTTCGGGTTGCGGTCACAACCGGAGACTCACTCATGATTTTGTCCTCAATCCTCTGGAAAACCACCCAATGGTATGGGCGGACGGTTGGGTAGGCCTGTCCAAAAATGTGCGGAGCCATGGATGGCGGAGCCCAAGCGCCACATGGATGTGCCGTAAGGAGCGGTTTTTGGACAGGCCTACCCAACCGTCCGCAAACTCCCAAAGCCTGATAAACCGGGGTCAGAAGTAGCCTTGGCTCCTGAGATAATCATCATAACTGCCACTGAAGTCGGTAATGCCATCCGCCTTCAACTCAATAATGCGGGTAGCCAGCGAAGAAACAAACTCCCGGTCGTGACTGACAAAAATCAGCGTACCCGGATAGTTCTCCAGCGCCAGGTTCAACGCCTCGATGGACTCCATGTCCAGGTGGTTGGTCGGCTCATCCATCAGCATCACGTTTGGCTTTTGCAGAATCAGCTTGCCGAACAGCATCCGGCCCTGCTCGCCACCCGAAATCACCCGCACCGATTTGCCGATGTCATCGCCAGAAAACAGCATGCGACCCAGCGTGCCGCGCACCAGCTGCTCGCCGCCTTTGGTCCACTGCGCCATCCAGTCCGACAACGTTTCATCCCGGGCAAAGTCAGCGGTGTGGTCCTGGGCGAAGTAACCTACCTGCGCGCTGTCGGTCCACTTGACTTCTCCACCGTCCGGCTCGTAAACACCTGCCAGGCACTGCAGCAGCGTGGTTTTACCGATACCGTTGGGGCCAATGATGGCTACACGTTCGCCGGCTTCAATCTGCAGATCCAGATTTTTGAACAGGGGGCCCTCTTCAAAGCCTTTAGTCAGGCCATTCAGAGTAACGGCCTGGCGATGCAGTTTCTTTTCCTGCTCAAAACGGATGAACGGGCTTACCCGACTGGACGGTTTGACGTCTTCCAGCTGAATTTTATCGATCTGTTTGGCGCGGGAAGTCGCCTGCTTAGCCTTGGAGGCGTTGGCCGAGAAGCGGCTGACAAACTGCTGCAATTCGGCAATCTGGGCCTTTTTCTTGGCGTTATCGGACAGCATGCGTTCGCGGGCCTGGGTAGCCGCGGTCATGTATTCGTCGTAGTTGCCCGGGAACAGGCGCAGCTCGCCATAATCCAGATCCGCCATGTGAGTACAGACGCTGTTCAGGAAATGGCGGTCGTGAGAGATGATGATCATGGTGCTGTTACGGGCAACCAGAATACTTTCCAGCCAGCGGATGGTGTTAATGTCCAGGTGGTTCGTGGGCTCGTCCAGCAGCAGTACGTCCGGGTCGGAGAACAGCGCCTGGGCCAGCAATACGCGCAGTTTCCAGCCAGGGGCCAGGGCGCTCATGGGGCCGTTATGCTGCTCCATTGGAATGTCCAGGCCGAGCAACAGTTCACCGGCGCGGGATTCGGCGGTGTAGCCGTCCATCTCAGCAAATTCCACTTCCAGATCCGCCACCGCCATGCCGTCTTCTTCGCTCATTTCTGGCAGAGAATAGATGCGGTCGCGCTCTTTCTTGACGTGCCACAGATCTTCATGGCCCATGATCACGGTGTCGATCACCGTGCAGTCTTCGTAGGCGAACTGATCCTGGCGCAGTTTACCCAGGCGAACGTTGGGCTCGAGCATAACCTGGCCCGCAGAAGGCTCCAGATCGCTGCCCAGAATTTTCATCAGGGTGGATTTTCCGCAACCGTTAGCGCCGATCAGGCCGTAACGGTTGCCGTTGCCAAATTTGGCAGATACGTTTTCAAACAGGGGCTTGGCCCCGAATTGCATGGTGATATTGGCAGTGGAAATCAAGAAAAGAACCTATCAGCGTGAGGGCCAGCGCCGCGCCGGCAAACGAAAGCCGGCATTGTACAGGTTTACCCGCAGGACTGTGAGACCGCAGAAACACGGATAAAAAGCGCTTGCCTCTGGCCGGCTGTGCGGGCAGCATTCGGTTCTGAGATTCCCATCCATCCAACCACAGGATAATGATCATGGCACAAGCAACAGCGCGCCACATTCTGGTAGACAGCGAAGCGAAATGCGAAGAACTGAAAAAGGCGATTGAAGGTGGCCAGGATTTCGCAGAAGCGGCCAAGCAGCACTCTTCTTGCCCTTCTGGCCGTAACGGCGGCGACCTGGGCTCTTTCGGCCCGGGCCAGATGGTTCCCGAGTTCGACAAGGCGGTGTTCAGCGGTGAGCTGAACACCGTTATGGGCCCAATCAAGACGCAGTTCGGCTATCACCTGCTGGAAGTCACTTCCCGCAGCTAATAGCCAAGAGCCGTCTGCATGGCTACCTTATGCAGACGGCTCAAAACTTGTTAACCGCCCCCCCGCTTTGCCCGCTCGACCCTTAACGTGATTCACCCGCTCCGAAGCTCATAAACCGGGCAAGCTGAATGCCGATGTTTTCGATCGGCGCGGTAATAGACTCCTGAATACTGCTGGTCACGACCTGGGTAAACGTTCCGCCTGCATCGCTTTCCAGAAAATCCAGGTACAGGTTCATTTCCTGCAGACTGATGTCCCGATAAGTGAACAGATAGCTGTCATAGACCTGCTGACCAACCATTCCTTGCAACATAGGCCTTTGATTATCCAAGCGGTTCTGAATCTTCTCATAATGCACTGAATTGCTGCTCAGTGCTGCCATTGCAGTCGCCAGTCCCAACTGCACAGCGATGGTGGTATCTACCGCACTCTCGGTAGCACGAGAAGCGCGATCAAAGCGATCAAACAGTTTTTCCCGCGAACTGCCCTTATTGGCCTCATTCAAGGCACCTGCACGGCTGCGCATGTCAGCCCAGGCAGCGGGAGCCGAGGCTGCAATTTCAGCCTGGGCGATTCTTTGGGCCACAGGCGTCTGATACCAGCCGTGCACTTGCTCAAGTTGTTTACTGGTCATCGACGCCTCAAGATCCGACACCAGCTTTCGTTCAATATCCTCAGCCCGGTAGCTGCTGCTGACAACATAGCCGATGGTGTCCGCTACCATGGGAGGCACCTGGCCACTTTGTTTGAGACCATCCCGAATGCCCTGGCTCATCATCGCTGGATACTGACCAACGATGTCATCAATCGGAGACGCCGTCAGCACCTCGCGAGCATCGGGCGACGCGTACACCGCGCCTGAAAACAAAAGCCCGGTGACTAAAAGAGGTTTAACTAGGGAGATCAATCTCATTTGACTATTATCCTGTGTCTGGAATGGCTTTGTTTATGACACGGCCGGAGGCTCTCCGGCAAGTGCCCCGGGGCCTTCGGAGATGACAGTTTGGTAGGAATGGTTCGCAAAAATACCCAAAAACGCCGAAAAATCCGCAACAAACGCTTTAATGTTTGGCGCTCGCGCGCGGGCTGGTATGGGCTGCCATTACTGGGGCTTGCCATCGGATTGTGGGCGACGCTCCGGTTTAGTTTGCTCGCGCCCGAGCCACCGGCCAATCCGGAGAATATCTGTGACATTTTCCGGGAACACACGGTGTGGTTCGACTATGCCCGGGCTTCTGAGGACAAATGGGGAACACCCATCGCAACCCAGCTGGCCTTCGTTTACTACGAATCGTCTTTCCGCAGTCACGCTCGCCCCCCGCGCACCAAACTGTGGGGCCGGATTCCATGGAAGCGACCGACAACGGCATTTGGCTACGCGCAGGCGCTGGACCCCGCGTGGGGTGAGTACCTGGCAGCCAATGAAACCACCTGGCGAACAGTGCGTACCGACATGAAGTACGCTCTGGATTTTGTCGGCTGGTATAACCACCTCAGCAATCGCCACCTGAGCATTCCACTGAGCGCGCCTCGCCAGCTCTACTTGGCCTATCACGAGGGCCGCGGCGGCTACGCCCGGCGCTCCTTCGAGCAAAAGCCGGCCATTCAAAATCTGGCACAACGGGTTCAAAACCGTGCCTTCCGCTACGACAACCAATTAAAGCAATGTAAAGCTGAGTTCCAGTGCTGGCGCTGGTACCAGTTCTGGCCCTTCTGCCGGTCAGACAGCTGAACTCAGAGCGGACCACTGATCTCGATGGCAGATGCCAGCGACTTGAGTCGCTCAACCAGAAATTCCATCACAATCCTCACCCGCGCCATCTGCTGAGTATCCTGATTGACGTGCAGCCACAGATCCACACTTTCCCCATCAAGGGGGTCAGACAACCGCCTCAGCTCTTTTGCAGCCTCACCAAGATAACACGGCAAAACCGCCAGCCCCGCTCCGGACTTCGACAGCGCAACCATAGACTGCAGGCTATTACAGCGAATGACCGACGTCACATTCTTGAGGTGCTTGCGATACCAGCGCCCCGTCGCCAAGTGGCTAAAGCTCTCGTCCGGGATAATCCAGGTGCAGGCTTCCGGACGGTTCTCGATATCCATGCCCCGGTTTCGGCGGCAATATCGGGCGGACCCGTAAACGGCGGATTCAACAGCGGCGATTCGCTCACCTTCCAGGGTCGCCTGAGGTTTGTTCTCCGGCCGCAGGGTCAGGTCAGCTTCCCGATGACTGAGGTTAGCGACATCATTGTCTGTCAGCACTTCCAGTTCGATGTCCGGATACTCATGCACCAACTCCGCCAGGATCGGGCTGAGCAGCTCGTTCATCATCGCATCTTCAGCAGCCACCCTCACCTTACCGACGGGCGCGGCGTCGTCACCAACCAGCTTGCGCTCCAGATTCTCAACATCAATGGCGAGTTTCTGGGCTTCACGATAAACCAGTTCGCCCACCGGAGTGAGCTTCAACCCATCCCGGTTACGCTCAAAAAACTGCACACCCAACGACTCTTCCATCTGATCAAGTCGTCGTAAAACAGTGGTTTGGTGCACCCCCAGCAATTCACCAGCTTTCGCAAGGGTTCCACCTATTGCCAGAGCTCTTATATATCGAAGATAATCCCAGTCCATAGTTACTGCATATTTGCAACGTGAGTACGGATTTTAACGTATTCAAACTGCAAATAAGAACCCCTAGAATGTTTCCTAAATTAAAGATAGATAGCTAACCAATACACCAGATTAAGGAGGAAGGCGCTATGACTCAGAACCATATCGCAACTATAAACCCGCTGCCGTCCAGTATCCTCCACAACAGCAATGAGGTTCGGAGCCAGTATACCCGCGCTGCTGCCAAGCAAGCGATGCAATTCATCCGTCGCAAGATTCGCGTGTTTAATCGCAAGGCGGCAGATGTAACGCAGGATTTTCCCCAGATGCAAGGCGGTCTTTAATTTCGCTTAGCTAAGGCAGCGATAGCCACACCTCTGCACCCCAAAAAAAACGCCGCTGGCCAGTTCATTGCCAGCGGCGTTTTGCGTTTCTTCTCCGGTTAACGGGCATCTCCACAAAATGCCTTGGAGCATTGCCCGGAATTCGCCGTCAAGTCAGCGAACAACGGTCGCGGCCAATCCCAAAGCCATCAAAACTCCCAGATCACTTTTCGCTTCTGATCAAACCAGCTGTCCATCTTCTGGTTATAGAAGTCCTCAATAACGTTCCGCTTGATCTTCATGGTCGGCGTTAACATGCCGTTTTCCATGGTCCAGGGTTCTTTAACCACGACCACAAAGGCAATTTTCTCATGAGACTCGCTTTCTGCGTTCACCGCGTCCAGCTGCTGGGCCAGCTCCTGCTCCAGCACACTCCGTTCAGCACCGCGATCCAGCTCGTCTCTCGCCTCTTCTGACAACAAAACCATCAGGCATGGTTGCGTCTGATTGGCGCCGGCCACACAGACCACTTCAGCTTTCGGGTGGTTGAACCGGTTTTCGATAGGCACCGGCACCACGTACTTGCCCTTTGAGGTTTTGAACAGATCCTTCACTCGCCCGGTAATGCGCAAATAGCCATTCTGATCGATCTCGCCCATATCACCGGTTTTGAGGAAGCCATCGTCGGTCATGTCTTCCTTGGTTTTTTCCTCATTTTTGTAATAGCCAAGCATCTGCCCCGGGCTCTTGACCTGCACTTCGCCACCCTCGCCGATGCGATGGGTCACTCCCGGGTTGGTCCGGCCCACCGTGCCGAGTTTGGTCTGGCCTGGCCGGTTGCAGTGGGAATAACCGAAATTCTCAGACATACCATAGACTTCGAGCAACTCAAGGCCCAAGCCCCGGTACCAGCCAATGATTTCGCCAGACAGTGGCGCCGCACCCGTCAATGCCGCCCGGCAATGGTCAAGCCCCAGCTGTTTGAGCACCTTCTTTTTGACCAGTGAATTCAGAATCGGAATATTAAACAGGACCTTTTGCTTCTTAAGCGGCAGCTTGGCATTTACGCCAAGGTAGAACTTCATCCACAAACGTGGCACGGAGAAGAAAAGCGTGGGGCGTGCCCGCTGTAAATCTTCCTGAAAGGTGTCCAGGGAGTTAGCGAAGTAGAGATGAAAGCCGTAATAAAGAGACTGGGTTTCCACCGCAGCCCGCTCCGCCACATGAGCCAAAGGCAGGTACGACAGCATGCGCTCACTGGAAGAGACAGGGAACAACTGCTGAAGCCCGTCTGCTACCGAAATCATGGTGCGAAAGCTGTGCATCACACCTTTCGGCCGGCCGGTGCTGCCCGAGGTGTAAACAATCGTAGCCAGCGCATCCGGATCAGGTAGCTTAGGCTCTGCAGGCGACTGCTCCTTAACAATGTCCTGCCACTTGGGCGTGTCGTCCCTCGGTGACAATGGTAGCGAAACAACAGGAAGATCCGCAGGGATATGGTGCTTGATGTCATGCCAACCGTCGGCAGTGCCATCCATTTTGCCCAGGAACAACAGTTTGGCCTCGCAGTGCTCAAGCACATAGGCCGCGGTTTCGCCATTCAGGGTTGGATACAGCGGCACGCTGACATGACCGGCCGCCCAGATGGCCAGATCCGTCAGAACCCAATGGGCGCTGTTCTTGCCCAGAATTCCCAGATTACTGCCTTCTGGCAATCCAAGGCCGTTCAGGTACCCGGCCATTCGGGACACCTGGTCGGCGGCCTCCGCCCAGGTAATGTCTTCAACCCGGCCATCCGGATAAGGCTGGGTCAGGTATACTTTATCGGGAGTTTGCTCCGCCCAGTAATACAGGCAATGCAGCGATGTCTGTTTCTTGGGATCAACAGCCATAGTGGCTCCTTGTTGTTGTTATCTTCGGATTGTCTGAAATCGTGTTCTTGTTATTGGTTTCATACTAGCCAACTTTCCCTGTCTCTCAATAGCAATAACACTCCCGGGCATTGACCATTTAGCTCGAAGCTGGGATTCAGCGCTCAAAAATTGTCGTGACATCCATCAAGTCTGGTCTAAAGTGAGTAACACCGCGTATTGATTCCCAATACCTCAGGAGTTCGCCATGAAAACATCAACTCGCTCTGCTCTTATTTTTCCTGCCTGGGCTGTCATTCTTATTGGGTCCTGCGCATTCCTTTACACCGCCTACGCAGGCATGTTGGGTTCCTAAGCAACCGCTCAAAGCTGTACTCAGATCTGACCTCCAAGGTACCTTGATGCCAACACCAAGGAGACCATGATGCTGAGAGCTGTTGCCACCCTGCTTTTTTTATTTACCTTGACGGGCTGCCAAAACCTGCCTGATCGGCTGGAAGGCATTGCCGGGAATGTGATTTTACTGAAAGCACATCACTGCCTGGAGGAACCCGTTGATAATGTAAACCGCATTCACTTCGGGCCCTGTTTAAAAGTCACCGACATTAATGGTCAGCCCCCGGCTGTGCGCGACGATGACTTTATTGAGCTACCCATCAAACAAGCCATGATCATCGGGACAAGTTGCGTATATCGACACGCTGATGGCACCCCCATACCGGCCACCGTAGAGACCGTGAACGTTGAGATAGGGCCCGACACCTTTACCACCGGTGGGCAGCGCTGGTATTTACATGCCCACAAACAAGCCCGGCGGGTGATCGGTTGCAAGCCTACGTTATCACGCTCCGTGAACCCCTCAGAGCGCACAAACTGAGGGGTCAGGCTCAGACCAAGCTGCACGCCCGTTACTGGTAGCGAGAGATAATCCGGTCTAACTCGCCTGCACCACGCGCTTCGTCGACAGCGCGCTGCAGGTCGCTCACAACCTCAGGTGCGGTTTCTTTGCTCATCGCAAGGTACATGGGGGTTTCACGGAATACCAACACAGGCTTCAGGCCCGTAATGCCATGCTCCTGTTCAGCCACCAGAGGGCCGACCAAGCCATCGGTCACCCACAGATCGGCCTGACCAAGCGCCAGGCGCCGCGGATTGACATCGCCCGAGGAATTCATAATCACGTTAAAACCCTGATCTACAAGGTACTCAGACATCACGTCACCCCGATAACCGGCAATGACCAACTCTTTGGCATCCTCCAGAGTCTCAATCGTCATGTCTGAATCCGGAGCCGCGAAAAGTGTCCATTTGATGGGTGCCAGTGGGCCAACCCATTGGAACAGATCCTCACGCTCCTCGGTGCGTGCGGTGCAAAACAAACCGTGATTCTCTCTCCCCTGGATCCAATTATAGGCGTAACTCCACACCCGCATTTTCATGACTGCATCATAATCCACGCGGGTTAGCATCGACTTGACCATGTCGGTGCAAATACCGGTCATCTGATCTGCATTATGGGCAAATCCCTCGCCCGAGACAGACGCATTGTAAGGAGGGTAATGCTCGGTAAATATGTAAAGGCGTTCAGCAGCCTGTATTACGGAACTTGAACCAACAAACATTAACGGGACAAGCGATACCCTGATGGCTCTTCGCAGGATTTTCCTGGCTGATGCAATCACACAACGCATTTCATGTTCCTTTTGGACGATGATTGTTTTGGTATGGCGCCAAAACGTGCAGACCTGGCACTTAGGGCCAATCGTTTTGATAGCTTAGGCCACCGGGCAACCATAATCCTCTTTCAACAGGGACTATTCGGTCACAAAACGTATCTGAAAATACGACAGCGTCATCTGAATGTCTCTCGCGCCCCCCTGACAAGCAGGGCCGAGGCAACCACGAACCCTGGCCGCCCGACTTGAGAGACAAGCACTCATTGCGGTACCCCGCCGCCCTACCTGCCAGCCAGTATGGTTTGCAGCTTTTGAGTAAACTCGACCGCTTCGCAGCCCAGCGGAGTCAGGTAGCCGCCGTCTTTCTGGCTGATCAATCCTTTTGCAAAAAGAACTTCAGCAGCCTCTACGGTTTCCGGTGCGGCGGTGTGAGCGTGCACTTTGATGCCCTCCTGAGTTGAAACGGAAGGAAACTGCAGCAGCAGGTTCAGCTCGGCTAGATGGTTCGGCGAGAAAGGCATAGAAGCTCCACATCAGTTGGTTTAAAGTCAGTCTAGCTCAAATCCATAAGGGCCAGACAATAATCTCGAACGAATTGGTCTGGATGCATATTCTTTTGAAATATCCTATTGTTACAGCGATACCAGTGCCACTCTCACCTCCGAGCGCCAGCGCCCCGATCACAGCACGGCCCCGCATTCATGGATGAAAACACAAAACGGAGGAAAGCACTGCACGCACTGAATGACCGGAAGGTTTGTGACGCCACCAACAATCCGTATCATCGAGGCACGAAACTCCTACACTAAGGAAGGCATCTGCCGCGATAATGGCGGTAGACTATCTCGTGTAACCGGAACATCAGGCCTTTGATGAATTACAGCGGCATCCATACTCTCACTAAAGTTACTACTCTGGTGGCCATTGTGCTGCTGTCGGCAAGCTTCACCCACGCCAACAGCATTCAGCGTATCGTGCACCCCGATGGCCGGGTGGAGTTCACCAATGTCAAAAGCAGCCAAAACCAGCCAAGAGCCTCAACCCGGGATGAAACCGTTTACCGCTACACCGACGAACATGGCGTGGTTGCCTACAGCAGCCAACGCCCCAGCAATACCGACTTCGACGTAATCCGCTTTCATTGCCATGCCTGCGATCCGGGATCTACCGTGGATTGGCACAAAACCCCCCTGTTCCTCAATCCCTTCCGGGATGAAATCCTGACCGCCGCCCGGGAATTTCAAGTAGACCCGGCACTGGTCAGAGCGGTCATCCATGCAGAGTCCGCGTTCAACCCCAGTGCCATCTCACCCGTCGGAGCCCAGGGCCTGATGCAACTAATGCCAGGCACTGCCAGGGAGCTAGGCGTTGATAACCCGTTGGAAGTCAAAGAAAACATTCGGGGTGGCGTCAACTACCTTGCCAGGATGCTGCAGCGCTTTGGTGGCGATATCAAGCTGGCCACCGCCGCCTACAACGCCGGGCCGGGGGCCGTAGGCCGCTATAAAGGCATCCCGCCGTTCGCAGAGACCAAAGCGTATGTCGAACGGGTAGGCATTTTGCACCAGCGCTACGCGGCCAACTGATGGGCACCATCCTCAAACGTCCTGAAATCAAGGGCGACATTGTTCATGTTGCCAGTGATCCCCACGGCAACATTCTGGTTATCGATGACCGTAAACACCGGATCTTGAGCTTTGATTCGGTCTTCGAGCAAAGCAAAATCCTGCGGACCGCACCCCATGTGCCTGTGCATGAATACAATCGTGCCATGCTATTGCCGATCGCCTTCGACGAACCTGCCCAGGTAACGGTATTGGGCCTTGGCGGTGGGGTTCTGGCCCACGGTCTGTTCACCATCCTGCCTCAAAGCACTATCCAGGTTTACGAGCTGCGCCGAAAAGTGGCGGATATCGCAAAGCAGTGGTTTGCCCTGCCCGAATCAGACCGTTTAAATGTGCAGATTGCCGACGCCCGCCTGGCCATAGACCAGCTACCTGAAGCGGGCACCGATATGGTCCTGACCGATCTGTACAGCGCAGACCGCATGAGCCCAGCGCAAAGTCAGCGACAATTCATAAAAGCCTGCGGACGGGCACTGTCAGACACTGGCTGGCTGGTACTGAACTACCACCGGATGCCAGACCCCGACGGCAACCTTATTCGAGAGCTCAAGCGCCAGTTTCCATTGCTGCTGGTGTTCAAAAGCCGCACCAACAACTGGGTGATCTACGGGCGAAAACAGGAATTCGATCCGTGGACGGTGGATAGATCCCGGCTGAACTCGCTGGAAGAGCGCCTGCCCATAGGCTGGCGCAAACTGATGAAAAAGCTCAGCCGGTTGACGCCAGCTCTCCCCTCCCCATGAAACTCTCACGCATTATCAGTAACCAGAACAGCGTCAGCCGCCGCTTTGCCAATCAGCTATTGGCTGCAGGCCGCGTGATAGTGGATGGCACCGTTTGCCGGGACGGCAGCCTGGATATTCCGCGATTTCAGGAAGTCCGAATAGATCAGAACATCGTCCAGCAGGCGCAACCCGCTTACTACCTGATGCTGCACAAACCCGCCGGTTACCTGAGCGCAACCCGGGATGATCAACATCCGACGGTTATGGAATTAATAGAGCCAGACCTGCGTGCACACTTGCACATTGGAGGACGTCTGGACCGGGCGAGTACCGGGCTGTTAATCCTCAGTAGCGACGGGCATTGGTCACGACGGTTGACGGCACCCGCCATCAAGATTCCAAAGGTTTATCGGGTGGCAACCGCTGAACCCATCAGCCCGCAAACCTCAGAACGTTTTGCCGCAGGCATCTGGTTTGAATTCGAGCAGTTGACTACCTCCCCCGCCCAATTGGAACAACTGGGCGACCGTGAGGCCAGAGTGACGATCTTTGAAGGCCGCTATCACCAGGTTAAGCGCATGTTCCACGCCGTGGGCAATCGGGTAACATCACTGCACCGGGAAAGTATGGGAAGCCTGGCACTGGATCCGGGGCTTCCCACCGGCGGCTATCGCCACCTTACTGCTGACGAGATCAGCTCCATCGGTTGATGCAGCTCGATCAAATCAGGCGCGGCTGAGGAACTTCCGCTCTTCCACATTGACCTTGATGCGGTCGCCGGTAGAGATGTGCTCAGGCACCTGCACCACCAGACCCGTGGTCAACTTGGCCGGTTTGGTTCTGGCCGTTGCAGAGCCACCCTTAACGGATGGATCGGTTTCTTCGATGCTCAGCTCTACCGTCGGCGGCAGGTCCAGCGCTACCGGAGTGTCAGACACCAGAATGGCCATCACGCCCTGGGTGTCCTCGGTAATGAACAGCAACTCTTCTTCAATCGCGCTTTTATTCAGCATGTACTGGGTAAAATCTTCATTGTCCATGAAGACATATTCATCGCCATCGGCATACGAGAACGTCACCGAGCGGCGCACCAGATCAGCAAGGTTGAGCATATCCGAGTCTTTAAACGTCTCATCCAGCTTCTGGCCAGTGACCACATCGTACATCCGCATGCGGTACAGGCTGCCACCGGCACGACCTTGCGGTACCGAGCGCTCGATGTCTCTTACAAAATAGACTCGTCCATCGTATTCAACCGCCTGGTTCTTCTTGATCTCACTCGCTTTTGGCATAACATCTGGTTCCGATAAGGTTAGTCATTAAAAGCGCTGATATACCATGACTGAGGCTAAGAAGCGATAGGCTCAGCTGTTTGCCCTGGAAAGCTCTGCTCTGGTTTTAAGCCGACTCTCCCGGGGAATCTAGGCGTTGGCATAACGCCATCTTTGATCATCGGTTTCCGGCATGGTGTTAGCGTGGCGATGACACTCCCCTGCACGCAGCACCGCTCGCCTGTTGGCGGGACATGCAGGGAAGTTGATCAGGTCGATATTGCAAAGACCGTCAAGCGTTAACCCATCAAGTCAAAGTGAGCCGCATCTTGCTCAATACAGCGGTCCAGCAACGCCAGGTAATCCGCTTTCACTTTTAGTTTGGTCTGCTTATGAGCGTTCAGGTTCAGCTGCTTCATTTGGGCAGCAACCGCCACGGCACGTTCCATCAACTGCTCCGGAGCCACCAGTTCATCCAGGAAACCGGCTGCAACGGCACCTTCTGGATTAAAGATTTCCGCGTTCACCACGGAACGGTAAAAGTAAGGCGCCGGCATGCGATGGCGAGCAATCTCGATGCCCGCGTGGTGCATGGTCATGCCGATGGCCACTTCATTCAGGCCCAGCTTGAAACCACCTTCCACACCAATCCGGTAATCCACAGACAACAAGACAAAGGCACCTTTGGCAATGGCATGACCACTGCAGGCGCCAATCACCGGCAGCGGGAACGCAGACAGTCGACGCGTCAGGGTTGAGCCGATTTTCACCAATGCCATGGCCTCTTTCGGGCCTTTCTGCATTTCTTTCAGGTCGTAGCCACCAGAGAACATACCGGGCTGGCCTGTCAGAATAACGATGGCTTTGTCCTGTTCGGCACGATCAAGCGCAGCGTTCAACCCCTCAAAAACATAGTGCCCCAGCGCATTGGCCTTACCGTTGTTCAGGGTGATGGTCGCGATGCCGTCGTTCAATTCGTAAGTTACGAGTTCAGTCACCTGTGTGTCCTCATCTACTGCCAGATTTAAGTGAGTGTTTGTTTACACCAGAATGCCAAGATTGTGTGCGATCCGGGACAACAGGTAAAGCCCTGCGCATCTTCACGCCACCCGTTAAGGCCGGACAATGCTCGATTGCGGCACCAGGCAATTCATCATAGAGATCGATACGTCCCGGAATACCGCCTCGGAATTCACCACACTTGGAAAGTTGTCATAAATAGCCCTTCGGCAAGCGGAGGTTCTTGGTTGCGCGCGCTTCACGCATTCTGCAACAGCCTCTTCACCATCAGCGCCGGCCGACTGCGCACAAAGCTGCGGGATCTGAGTGACGGCCCAGTCCACTACCTCACTGCTTTTAACGGGATTGGCCTGCAGGTTGATAAAACGGGCGGAGTCGGCGGGATCGGACGGCCCCTGGCTCTGGCCCCAGAATACATAAACAAGAGCAACAGACACCATGGCAACCGTAACGATGGGGAACTTCATGAACACTTTCCGTTTTTAAGGCGTGAGTGCCGGATGATAAAGACATGGGCCGCATACGCCAAGCTGCGTATGTCTTGGCTCGCATCACATCAGGCTTTGCTGCCACGGGCTGATTTTCGCCGCGCTCCGAAAAATCAAGGGGCAAATACCAAAAGGTTACGCACAAAATCTGTGGATAACTTTGTGTGTAGCCCAAGGATAGCCTGCTTGAGCCTAATAAAGCCGCGGGCTCAGGCAATGTGACCGTAAAATGAACGGGTCAGAATTTATCCACCGCTGGCCGCTATCGGAAATAGTCCTGCAGTAACTCATGGTACCCCGACTGATAGTC
>NZ_JACUUB010000157.1 GCF_014859525.1 Marinobacter sp. | reverse complement strand
GGCGCAGCCATGGCAGCCGCCCTGAAGGCCGCGGAACGCGGCGCGCACATTACCCTGATCGAGCGCGGCACCATCGGCGGTACTTGCGTTAATATCGGCTGCGTACCTTCGAAGATCATGATCCGCGCCGCGCACATTGCGCACCTGCGCAAGGAGAGCCCCTTTGACGACGGGGTGAGCGCCCAGAATGCTCCGAAGGTAGACCGGGCGAAACTGGTTCAGCAACAGCAGGCACGGGTCGAGGAGCTTCGCAATAGCAAGTACGAGAGCATACTGCGCGACCACGCAGCCATCACCGTTCTGAAAGGTGAGGCCCGGTTTGTCGATGCCAATAACCTGGTGGTCAAGCTGAACGATGGCGGCGAGCAAGCTGTTCACTTTGACCGCGCCTTTATCGGCACTGGCGCCCGCCCGGCACAGCCGCCGATACCGGGGCTGGCCGAAACGCCCTACCTGACCTCCACCAGTGCATTGGTGCTGAACACGATACCGGAACGGCTGATTGTGATCGGTGCCGGTTTTGTTGCCCTGGAACTGGCTCAAGCCTTTGCCAGGCTGGGCAGCAAGGTCACCTTGCTGGCCCGCAGTCGCCTGCTGTCTCGTGAAGACCCGGCCATCGGTGACGCCATAGAAGCAGCGTTCAGGCGTGAGGGCATTGAGGTTCTCAGGCAGACCCAGGCCAGCCGCGTGGACTACAGTGACAATGAGTTCACCGTCGACACCAATAGCGGTACCTTGCGAGCCGACCAACTACTGGTGGCCATCGGCCGGGCGCCCAATACCGAAGCCCTGAACCTGGCAGGCATCGGCGTGGAAACCTCCCGTGGTGCGATTCAGGTGGATGAGCATCTGCAAACCACGGTCCCCGGTATCTATGCCGCCGGTGACTGCACCGATCAGCCGCAATTTGTCTATGTCGCCGCTGCCGGAGGTAGTCGAGCCGCCATCAACATGACCGGAGGCGAGGCGACTCTGGATCTTAGTGCCGTGCCGGGCGTGATGTTTACCGACCCGCAGGTTGCCACCGCTGGGCTGACGGAAGCCCAGGCACTTGAGCAAGGCTTCAGTGTGGATACCCGTGTACTCGAGCTGGAGAACGTGCCGCGTGCACTGGTCAATTTCGACACCCATGGCTTTATCAAGATGGTTGCGGAGCGCGATTCGGGCAGATTGCTGGGTGTACAGGCGGTCACGGCAGAGGCCGGTGAGCTAATCCAGACAGCGGTTATGGCGCTAAGGGCCGGTATGACGGTGCAAGACATCGGCAATGAGCTGTTTCCCTACCTGACGATGGTGGAGGGGCTCAAGCTCTGTGCGCAAACCTTCAGCAAGGATGTAAAGCAGTTATCCTGCTGTGCAGGATAACTGCTTGCGCTCAAGTGAAAGCAGAAAAGCACCAACCAACATGAGTAAGACCCGACGCAGGTGGGCCTTGCCGGTATTCCGAAGCGATTCCTGAACAGCCTTGAACGCGCATAGGAACTGCAGCAGCTTGCCAAAGCACTGGCCTCACAGATACCGGCTTGACCAGGCCACCAACATATCCGCAACATACTCTGCGTCCACCGCCCTTGAAAGCAAATGATCGGCATCATCGAGAGAAATAAAGCTCTTGGGGTGCCTTGCCGCTTGGTAAATAGTGGCTGCTTCGCTGATGTCCACAATCTGGTCAACCGGCGAGTGAAAGATGATCAGCGCCTTGCGGAGATTGCCGATGTGGTCCGGGGTATTCCATTTCACCAGGTCATCCAGCATCTGCGATTTTACATTGAACGTCCGGCCGGCCAGTGTAACCTCGGCCTGGCCAAGCTCTTGAATCTCATTCGCCTTGCCGTCGAACAGATGCTGAACGTGATTGGCCGTGGCCGGAGCGCCAATAGTGGCAACCGCTTCCACCGATGGCATACGCTGTGCGGCCGCCAGTACTGCTGCACCTCCGAGGCTATGGCCAATAATGATTCGGGGTGCCTGGTAATACTCCTCTAGAAATTGACTGGCCGACAACAGATCCTCGATGTTTGAAGAAAAGCTGGTATTGGCAAAATCCCCATCACTGTTGCCAAGCCCGGTAAAATCAAACCGCAATACGCCAATGCCATGCTTCGCCAGAGCCCGACCGATACGGGAAGCGGCGGCGATATCCTTGCCACAGGTAAAGCAATGGGCAAATAGCGCCATCGCCCGGGGCTTACCCTGGTTCGGCAATTCCAGCAAACCTGCAAGTTTGTGGTTCTGGTTGTTGGTGAACTCGACTTTGGATCGTGTCATTAGTTTTTTCCTGGCCTTCGAATTGGTCTATTGTTTACAGACCAATCAGGTACCTTGATTGTTACATTTGAGGGAGCAGAATGACCCATTCGTGGCACCAGCGAGCAGGGAATACCTCGGCGGGCATTTGCGCGATCATGCTTCTGGGTCTGGCAATCACCGGCTGTTCAACGGCAGC